>PMOY01000201.1 GCA_003165655.1 Solirubrobacterales bacterium | reverse complement strand
ATCGTCGAGGTCGAGTCGAGCGGATCGACCGCGGGATAGATCCCCTTCTCCGAGATCGCGCGGGAGAGGGTCGTGGTCGCGTTGAGATGCGCGAACACGGACGCGGGCGCCGGGTCGGTGAGGTCGTCCGCGGGCACGTAGATGGCCTGGATCGACGTGACCGACCCCTTCCGGGTCGAGGTGATCCGCTCCTGCAGCTGTCCCATCTCCGTCGCCAGGGTCGGCTGATAGCCGACCTGGGAGGGCATCCGGCCGAGCAATGCCGAGACCTCCGAGCCTGCCTGCACGAAGCGGAAGATGTTGTCGATGAACAGGAGCACGTCCTGCCCTTCCTGGTCGCGGAAGTACTCGGCCATCGTCAGGCCCGAGAGCGCGACCCGCATGCGGGCTCCGGGTGGCTCGTTCATCTGGCCGAAGACGAGCATCGTCTTCTCGAGCACCCCTGACTCCTTCATCTCGAGCCACAGGTCGTTGCCCTCGCGCGAGCGCTCGCCGACGCCGCAGAACGCCGACAGGCCGCCGTGCTCCTGGGCGAGGTTGTGGATCAGCTCTTGGATGATCACCGTCTTTCCGACGCCCGCGCCGCCGAACAGGCCGACCTTCCCGCCCTTGGCGTACGGCGCGAGCAGGTCGACCACCTTGATCCCGGTCTCGAACATCTCGGTCGTCGGCGTCAGCTCCTCGACGGTCGGCGCGTTACGGTGGATGGGCCAGCGAACGACGTCGTCCGAGAGCGGCTCGCCGAGGTCGATCGGCTGGCCGAGCAAGTTGAAGATCCGCCCCAGGGTCTCGCGGCCGACGGGCACGGTGATCGCGGAGCCGGTGTCGATCACTTCGGCGCCGCGCGAAAGGCCGTCGGTGGTGTCCATTGCCACGGCGCGAACCCGATCGTCGCCGAGATGCTGCTGGACCTCGCAGACGAGCACATCGCTCAGCGACGCGGCGATGTCCTCGTCCTCCTCGGCCTTGGCGGCTTCGGGGCGGCGAATCGTGATCGCGTGGTTGATCTCGGGCAGTTTGTCGGGGAACACAGCCTCGATCACGACCCCCTGGATCTCCTCGATCCGGCCGACGTTCCTGGTCTTCGTCTCGGTGGTGGCAGACATCGTTCTCCAGTTCTGGGTCTAACCGAGGCCTTCGGCCCCGGCGACCACTTCCATGATCTCTTGGGTGATCTCGGCCTGGCGTGCTCGGTTCATCTCGAGCGTGAGGTCCTGGATCAGCTCGCCGGCATTCTCGCTCGCGTTCCGCATCGCGGTCATCCGCGCCCCGTGCTCGGACGCGGTCGACTCGAGCAGCGCCCGGTAGATCGAGACCTCGACGTAGTCGGGGATCAGCCGCTCGAGGATCACCTCGGGATCGGGTTCGTACTCGACCGCCGCGCGATGCTGAGGCGCAGGGTCGGAATCGGGCTCCGCGCTCGCGTCTTCGTCCCCGTCCTGCAGGGTCGCCCGCTGAAGCGGGAGCAGCGTCTCGTGGCGCACGATCTGCGAGATCGGCGAGATGTATCCGTTGTAGAAGATCTCGACCTGGTCGACCTCGTCGTCCAGGTAGGCGGCCACCAGGCGCTCGGATATCCTCCGCGCATCGGCGTAGGCGGGTCGGTCGGTGAAGCCGGTGAAGCTCTCGGCCGGCGCGAGACCGCGGAACGTCAGCGACGAGGCTGGACGCCTGCCCGATGCGAAGTAGACCACGGTGTGGCCGTGCGATTCGTGTTCGCGCCCGGCGGCGACGCCGGCGCGGACGATGTTCGAGTTGAATCCCCCGGCCAGTCCACGGTCACCCGCGACCAGCAGCAGACCGACGCTGTTCACCTGCTCGTGCTCGGTGAGGATCGGCAGACGCGGGACGCTGCCCGCTGCCTCGGCGGCCTCGCGTGTCATCCGCCGGATCGCGCTCGCGTACGGTCGAAGGGCCTCGATCCGCTGCTCGGCACGGCGCAGCCGTGCGGCCGCGACCATCTCCATCGCCCGCGTGATCTTCTCGATGTTCTTGACCGACCCGATTCGGTTGCGAACGTCGCGCTGCGAGATGGGCATGGGGCTCGGACAGCTCGGCTCACGCCGGAACTGCCTCTTCCTCCTTCTCCTGCTCCTGCTCCTGCTCGGAGTCCTCGGACTCATCCGTGGAGCGGTCCGTGGCGCGCGTCGGCTCGGCGTCCAGGTCGATCGGGCGGCCGTCCTCGCCAAGGTCGAATCCGAAGTCGTCGGCGAACTGCTTCACCGCCTTGTCAACCTGCGAGACGGTGTCGTCGCTCCAGTCGCCCCCCGCGATCTTCTTGAGCAGCTCGGGCTCATTCGATTGCACCGATTCGGTCAGCTCGGTGAGGAACCGTTCGACCTTCTCGACCGTGATGCGATCAAGGTAGCCGTTGGTCGCCGCGTAGAGCTGGACGACCTCGTCCTCGACGGCCATCGGTCGACGCTCGGCTTGGTTCAGTGCCTTGACGAGTCGCTCGCCGCGCGCGAGCGTCCGCTGGGTATCGGCGTCGAGCTCGGAGCCGAATTGCGAGAACGCCTCGAGCTCGCGGTACTGCGAGAGGTCGAGCTTGAGCCGCCCGGCAACCTTGCGCATGGGCGTGATCTGGGCGTTGCTGCCGACGCGCGAAACGGAGATCCCGACGTTGATCGCCGGGCGCACGCCGGAGTAGAACAGCTTCGGCTCGAGGAAGATCTGGCCGTCGGTGATCGAGATCACGTTCGTCGGGATGTACGCGGACACGTCCCCCGCCTGCGTCTCGATCACGGGCAGCGCGGTCAACGACCCGCCGCCGAGGTCGGCGTTCAGCTTCACCGCGCGCTCGAGCAACCGCGAGTGGAGGTAGAACACGTCGCCGGGGTAGGCCTCGCGACCGGGGGGACGACGCAACAGCAGCGACATCTGCCGGTAGGCATAGGCGTGCTTGGTCAGGTCGTCGTAGATCGCGAGCGCCGCCTTGCCGTTGTAAAGAAAGTACTCGCCCATCGCGCACCCCGCGTACGGGGCCAGGTACTGGATCGGCGCCGCTTCGTCGGCCGCGGCCATCACGATGATCGTGTTCTCCATCGCGCCCGCATCCTCGAGCACCTTCGCGAGGGAGACCACGGTGGACTTGCGCTGTCCGATCGCGACGTACACGCAGATCAGATCGCGGTCCTTGTTGTTGATGATCGNNCGGTCGCCGATGATCAGCTCGCGCTGACCACGGCCGATCGGAATCATCGAGTCGATCGCCTTCAGGCCGGTCAGCATGGGCTCCTTCACCGGCTGGCGCTGCACGACCCCGGGTGCCTTGTGCTCGACCGGGCGCCGCTCGGTCGTCACGATCTCGCCCTTCCCGTCGAGCGGGTTGCCGAGCGGATCGACGATGCGCCCGAGCATCGCCTCGCCGACCGGGATCTCGAGCAGGCGGTTCGTGCGCTTGACCGTGTCGCCCTCGACGATCTTCTCCCACTCCCCGAACAGCACCACGCCGACGTTGTCGGACTCGAGGTTGAGCGCCAGCCCCGTCACGTCGTGCGGGAACTCGAGCATCTCCAAGGACATGCAGTTCTCAAGTCCGTGGACGCGGCAGATGCCGTCGGCGACGGACAGCACGGTTCCGACCTCGGTCAGTTCTGCCCCGCTCGTGTCGAGCCCTTCGATGCGGCTCTTGAGGATTGAGGTGATCTCGTCGGGATTGATCTGCATGTTGGGGCTCCTTAGCGGGGCGGTGCGCGGCGCGCTAGGCGGCTTGCGCGACCGTCTTTCGAAGTTGGTTGAGACGGTTTCGGATCGAGGCGTCGAGGATGACGTTCCCGACGCGCAGCACAATGCCGCCGATCAGATCGGGATCGACGCTGCTCGACAGCTCTACCGTCTGTGAAGTCTGCTCGGAGATTCGATCGCCGATGCTCCGAACCGTCTCCTCGTCGAGCGGGACCGCGCTCGTGATCTGCACCGGGAGTAACTTGTTCTCCTCGTCCCACAGCCGCTCGTATTCGGCCCGGATCCGGAAGATCGCCGGCATCCGATGACGCTCGATCAGTGACTCGAGGAAATTCATGAAGATCGGCTCGGCGCCCTCGATCGCGCGCTTCAGCGCGTTCTTCTTCTCCTCGGTCGAGAAGTAGGGCGAGAAGAAGAACACCGCCATCTCGCGGTGGTCGTCGAGCGCCGCCACGAATTGGTCGAGCTGCTCCCGGATGTCGTCGAGCCCGTCGTGCTCCTGAGCCACCTCGAACAGCGAGCGGGCGTATACCTGGGCGACGTCCTCCATCAGTGCTGCCTGCCCGATCGTCGGCTGCTGGACATCAGTGGCCTTCCCCGGCGACGCTGAGCGCATCGAAGTCGAGCTCGTCGAGCGCCTCCTGCACGAGCCGGCGCTGATCCTCTTCGCTGAGCGTCTTGCGCATCAGCTTCTCCGTCGCCGCGACCGTCAGGTCGGCGACCTCGCGCCGGATCTCCGCGATCGCCCGCCGTGTCTCCGCCTCGATGTCGCGCCTGGTCTTCTCGAGCGCCTCCTGGTGCTTGCTCTCCGCCTCATCGCGAGCGCGGTGCTCGTAGGCCTGAGCTGTCTTCTGCGCGCGGGCGAGAATCTCCTCCGCCTGCTGGCGCGCCTCCTGCAGGCGCTCACGGTAATCCGCCAGCAGCTGATCCGCCTCCTTGCGCGCGCGCTCGGCAGCGTCGATCGTCTCCTCGATCGTGTGTTGGCGCGCGTCGAGCGCGGCTCCGATGCGGGGGAAGACGGACTTCCTGAGGATGAAGAGCGAGATCGCGAATACGACGAGCGTCCAGATCATGATCCCCACGTTGGGGGTGATCAGGAACGAGCCGCTGCTCGCGATCGGTAGGTGTGATGCGGCGGCGTGCATCGCGGTCTAGAGGAAGAAGGCGATGAAGCCGCCGACAAGGCCGTAGAAGAAGCACGCCTCGGTCAGCGCGAAGCCGAGCCACTGGTCGCGTTCGATGTCCTGGCGAAGCTCTGGCTGGCGGGTCTTGGCCTGGATCGCGCTACCGAACACGCTGCCGATGCCGGCCCCAGCGCCCGCGGCGCCGCCGCCCGCACCGACGCCGAGCGCGATCGCGCGGCCGCCGTCCTCGCCGTACGTCTTGGGGTCAACCACGGAGAACAACGGGTGGAAAACCATGAGGAAATGGAAGAACAGCATTGACTCGATAGCTCCTTGTGTGATTGCTAGTGGCTCGAGACCGCGCTACCGAGATAGATAGCGGTCAGGATGGCAAAGATGAAGGCTTGGAGGGCGGCGATAAGCACCGCCTCGAAGAGGAAAATGGCAACCCCGATGGGCAGCAGGAACCAGGACACGACCGGCTGGCCGACGAGCACGCCGAGCTCGCCGCCCATGAACGCGATCAGCAGGTGACCGGCCAGCAGGTTGGCCCACAGCCTCACGGTCAGCGAGACCAGTCGCAGGAAGTTCGACAAGATCTCGATCCCGAAGATCAGCGGCACGATTGGGCCCGTGACGCCGCCTGGCATCAGGCTCTTGAGGTAGCCGATCGGACCGTGGTGCTTGACGCCCTCGTAGGTAGTAAGGGTGAACACGCAGAGCGCAAGGATCAGCGGAAAGGCCACGTTAGTATCAGTCGCAAAGATCTGGAACGACGGGATGTGCGCCCCGAACAGGGTGAACTTCTCCGCCGAGTCGATCGGTAACGGGATGTAGCCGATCAAGTTGCTGACGAGGATGAACACGAACAGCGTGGCGATCAGCGGGAAGTACTTCCTCGCCATCGTGTCGTCCATGTTCTCCGTCGCCATCCCGCGCGTGAGGTCGTAGAACCACTCGACTGCGACCTGGAGACGCCCGGTGGGGCGCTGCTGTAGCCGCTTGGAGACGTAGGTCATTACGCCGAGCGTGATCCCGACGGCCATGAGCAGGTAGAGGACACCTTTGTTGAAGTCGATCGGGCCGACCTTGAACCAGGTGTCGAGCCTGAACTCGTCGGTCGGCGAGAACACCCCGCTGGCGACGCTCGGCGCCTTGTGGGCCGTGATCCCAAACAGGATCACGAACACGACGATCCCGCCGATCCATACGCCGAGCACCGAGTAAAGGATCTTCTTGCCGTTGCTCATGCCCTTTTTCGGGGCGGCAGCCGAGCCGCCGGGCATGGGAGCCTGGATCGCGCTCACGGTGACATCTTCGGCGGCGGCGGGCCACTCACCAGCCTCACGATGAAGGCGATCGAGTACGCGCCGAAGATCACAAGCGCGGCTGTCAACCCGTCCGCTCGCTGCCCGGCTACTCCGGCGACTACGATCCCGCCGGCGAGCAGCCAGATCCGCCCGAACGCCTCGAACAGACTGAACCCGACCTGCGTCCGCGGATTATCTGTCACCTTGCTGACAAAGCGTCTGTCGGTCGCGCCGACGATTCGCTGCAAGATCCACGTCGCCGCACCGACCGCGTAGCCAAGCGGCGGCGCACCGAGCGCGAGCGCCGGAATTGCCGCGACGGCAACGAGGGCCACATCGAGGTACCTCAGAATCACCATCGACCGCTCTTCGGACGCCGCGTCGACGCCTACCGCCAAGGGTGACCCCCCGAGCGCTGGCCAAGCGTCGCGCACGCGGGACGGCGGACGTGTCGGGGAGCACTTCCCTCGCGGGCGTGAGCGCAGCGCACGGCGCGCAGGCCGCACGCCACCGCGCCCGAACGCCGCGCTGGACGCGGCCTGACGCGGTCTGGGTAGGGGTCGTCGGTGCGGTTTTGATCGTGGCTCAAACGCGTCGGCTCCGTCGCGGCTGGACGTGAAGCACGACCTATGCTATAGCCCAGGCCCGAAAAATGACGGCCCATCCGGCGGGCCTCAGAGCCTCCGCGGAGGCGGTGCCAGGAAAGGTCACTCGAGGCTCACAGGCCGCGGAAGCGCTTGGCGACAACGGCGATCGCGAGGAAAAAGCCGGCGAAGAACCCCGTCACGAGTCCGGGCACGGTAGCGCCAACGAGCGCACCCAGGCCGGCGCCGGCGCCCGCGCACATGAGGTTCACCGTGAGCATTAACGCTCCGGCGCCGGCTGCATCCCAGCCCGTGACCGGACGACGGCCGTTCGTCATGCGCCGGTTACCGGGGCGCGGCGCAGCGACGGCTTCGGCAGCTGACCTTCGGCCCACATCGCGGCGATACTCACCCGAGCGAACCCGAGCTTGCCCTCGTAGACGAGATAGCGCGGCTCCCAGCGCGGAAAGAACTTGGCGTTGAAGCGGTACAGGCTCTCGATCTGGAAGAACGGGTTGCCGAGCGCGACGAGCTTGCCGAGCACGCGCTCGGCGCGTCTGTCTGGGCTATGCATCCACCGCGCGAAGGTTGCGAAGTTGAGCGACATCTCGCTGAGGCCGCAGGCGTGCAGCAGCTCGATTGCCTTGACCACGAGGAACTCGGTCAGTCCGTTCGGCGTGCCGGGGTCACGGCGCATGAACGACAGCGACACTGTCGCGCTCCCATAGCAGGGGACAAAGTGAAGGACGCCGCGGATCGCTCGCTGCTCATCGCGTGCGAGAACGACGATGGTGTCCCGGTCATACTCGCCGCACAACGAATCCATCGTCATCGAGAAACCGCGCTCGGGCACACCGTCGCGGCCGCGCTCGAGAACTCCCTCGATCTCCTCGACGGTGTCGTGGTCGAGCGCCTCGAGCTCGTGTAGCTCGGCGTGATACCCGGCCTTGCTCAGTCGGCTGACCGACTGACGCACCTTACGGATCGGTCGCCCCTCGAGCGAGAACCGATCGAGATCGATGATTGCCTCGTCACCGAGGTACACGGTCCGCAGGCCGAGTGTCTCGTACAGAGGGCAGAGGCGCTCACTCGCACCCACCGCGCCGAGCTTCAGCCCTCTGACGTCGGCGAACGCGCGCAATTCGTTCAGCAGCCGGGGAAATGCTTCCGCCGGGCCGACCGGATCGCCGGACAGCAGGAGGACGCCGTTCTCGATTCGGTAACCCACGAACGCCTGTCGGTCGTGGCCGAAGAAATAATGCTGGTCGGTGCGGAGCTTGAAGAACGCGAGCGTGTCCGAGCCGTGTGCGCGCAGAGCGCGGCGGCCGCTGCGCGCGCTGCGGGGCCAGGCAGCGCCCGCGAAGCGGCGAGCGGGCGGAAGATCACGTACGCGACCGAAATCAGGGTTGCGATCTCGATCAGGTGCACACTGAGCGGGACCCAGGCGAAGTGATGGAGCAACGCGAGGTGATGACGATGGAAATCGATCGGCCCGGTGCGCCAGCGCAGGAGATCGAGGGTCTCGCGCGCGACCGCCGCAGGCGAAGGTCGGCCGTTCGAGGCCCAGGCTGCGATTGCCGTGACCGTGACGGCAGTCCCGCCCAGCAGCGGCACCCGCCAAGCGGCCGAGCGAAGCGTGATCGGATCGTGGATGACCCGGAAGGCGTCGCGCTTGCACCACAGGGCGGCGGCGGTCGACCACGTGACGATCATCTCCCCGAAGTCCAGCCCCTTGAGGAGGTCGAACGCCCCGAGCGCGAGCATCAGGACGATCGCGACCTGACAGGCACGACGGCGGCGCTTGAGCAGGTAGGGAGCCACGAGCAAGAGCGCGGCGCCCGTCGGCAGCGCAAGCGCGTGGAACAGTCGCATCGCCGCGACCGGTTCGAAATCGAGCAGCAGATGTCCACGCCAGCGGATGTTCGGAGTCAGCGCGGAGGCGATATTGATCAAGCCAACCAATGCCGCGGCCGCCGCGCCAAGGCGAGGCAGCCAGGAGGGATTGCGGGTAGTGGAGAGGCTCACGCGAATCGGGACAGCCGGAGTAGCTCGCGAGGAGTGAGGCCGATCAGAGCCCGCTGTCGCGCCGCCCACCGACCTGCAGGAGAGACCTACGGTACCGGCCGGCGCTGGTTACGTTGCTGCGCCTCGCGTCGTTTGATCGCGCAGAGCATCGCTTGGGCCCGGCCGGGCTAGGGCCGGGCCGCGCGATGCGGCCGTCAGCGCGATGCGTTCAACGGTCGAGCTCCGCAAGGCGCTGGCTGACCAGTTCTTGCTTGGCGACGAGCTCAGACTCGAGCTGTTCGAGCTCGTGGCAGCGACCGCGCACGAGCTCCAACTGCGTGGCGATGTGCGCGCTGGCCTCGTCGAGGATGCGCCGCCGCTCGGCCCCGCTCTCGGCGAGCTTCCATTCCCGCCGCAGCTCGGCTCGCGCCGTCTCGGCCTCGAGCAGCCGCGAGAGCTGGTCGAGCGAAAGTCCCAAGAGGTCACGCAGTCGAACGATTTCGCGCACCCGCTCGACGTCGGCCTGCGTGTAGCAGCGGTGCTTGCCCTGCTCGCGGTCCATGGCCCCGGGCAGGAGCCCGATCTCTTCGTAGTACCGGATCGTGCGCGTGGTCGTTCCGATCAGCTCGGCGACCTCCCCAATCCGCAGCGGCCGCTCAGTCTCGACGGTGCTCATCAGAGCACCCCGGCCTCGGTCGCGGATGCCGCGGTCGGGGCGGGCGTCGGAGCCGCAGCGGTCGGAGCCGAAGCGGTCGTCGCGGTCGCAGCCGCTATCACCGAAGCGCGCGTCTCCATCGCCGGAGGCGGCCCAAGATCGAGCTCGTCCTCGTGCGACGGTCGCGCGGCCGACACGACGGCGCCCAACACGGAGACGGCTGCAAGCGTCCACAGGGCGGTGTGCATGTTGCCGATGAACGGCGCCAGCTGGCGATCGGAGATGTGGCGGGCGAGGCCCGAGAAGACCCGGAAGAGGACCATCTTGGGGACGGAGGAGGTGATCACCGCGAGCACGAAGGCGATCGAGATCACGGCGCCGGTGTTCTGGACGAGGACACGGGTCCCCGCCGCGATCCCGCGCCGGTGGGCGGGCACGACACCCATCATCGCAGCCGTGTTCGGGCTGTTGAACATCCCGGATCCGATGCCAACGACGAACAGGTACACCCCGATCGGGAGATAGCTCGTATCACGCTGGAGCGTTGTCATCAGCGCGAGCCCCGCCCCCGTGACGATCATCCCGAGGGCGGCCATCGCCCGCGAGCCGCGGCGATCCGCCCAGATCCCGGCCAGCGGCGAGGACACGAGCATGCCCAGCGCCAGCGGCGCCAGCTTCACGCCGGCGATGATCGGAGTGTCTCCCTGGGCGCCCTGGAAGTAGAAAACGAACACGAACATGAGCGCGAAGCGGGCGAGCCCGTTCAGGAAAGCCGCAGCGGCCGCGCACGAGAACAGGCGGCTGCGGAAGATCCCGAGGTCGAGCATGGGTGCTCGGTGGTGGCGCTCGATCACGATGAAGGCCGGCAGCAGCACCGCCGCCACGATCAGCCCGACGATCACCACTGGTGAGGTCCAGCCCGAGATCCCGCCTTTGGAGATGCCGAGCACCAGGCCGGTCAGCCCGATCGTGAAGGTCACGGTCCCCGCCATGTCCCATTCGCGCTCCACTGCGCGTCCATTGATCTCGCGCAGGATCACCGCGCCCCACAGGATGCCGCCGAGTGCCAGCGGCACGTTGAACCAGAACACCCACGGCCACGCAATGGCGACCAGAGCCCCGCCGAGCACCGGCCCGATCACCAGACCGACGGCCGCGACCATCGTGTTGGTACCCATCGCCAAACCGAGCTGCTCGCGCGGGAACGCGTCGGTGACGATCGCCGCGGCGTTGGCGAACAGGAACGCGCCGCCGATTCCCTGCAAGATCCTCCACAGGATCAGCTCGGTGCCGTTGGCCGCGAAGCCGGCGCCGAGCGAGGCGACCGCGAATACCAGGAAGCCCCCCAAATATGCCCGCTTGCGTCCGAAGAGATCCGACAGGCGGCCCGCGCTCAGCACGAGCACCGTCGAGGCGATCATGTAGACAAGGATCACCCAGACGAGCTCGAGCAGGCCCGTGTGGAGGCTGCGCTCGAGGTCCGGTAGGGCGATGATCAGCGTGCCGGAGTTGATCGTCGCGAGCAGCATCCCGAGGCTCGTGCAGGACAGTGCCCACCACTTGTATTTGTCGTGGTCGGCGCGGACGCCAAATTGCGGGAGTACCCGCGCGCTGAGACGAGCGGTGGGCTTCTTCAGTCGATCGCGCTCACCTACTGCCGGCACACGCACCTCCAGGACTCATCAAGCTCTACCTTACGTAAACGTAAGGATAGCGCACTTGCGGGGTACGCCGGGCGATGCCGTCGCCCGCGGCCCGGCGTCAGTTCTCGTAGGCGGCGACCGTCGCCAGGATGACGAACGCAGCGACCAGCGCGACGCCCTCGAACAGCGTGGCCTCGCCGTCGCCGGTGATCTGCCAGACGATGATCGCGGTGCCGGCCAGGGCGCCGATGTACACCGGCGCGAGCGAGAAGGTCAGCCTGGTCGAGAGCAGCAACGAGATGATCACCATGGCCGGATAGAGGAAGGCAGCGATCTGGGCGACGGAGTTCTTCACCACCGAGATCGCCAGCTCCGCCTGGTCCCGATGGGCGAGCGCTATCCCCACCGCATGCTCGACCCCGTTCCCGGCGATCGCGACGATCACCAGGCCGGCGAACGACTTCGAGATGTGGAGCGTACGGATCGCCGGCTGGAGCGCGTGCACGAACCAATCCGACACGAACGCCGAGCCCACCCCGGCCACTACGAGCAACCCGACAGCGAGGGCGAGCGCCACCCGTGCGGACTCGTTGGACGTCGCACCAGGCGGCGAGCGTAGGTACGGGATGAGCCAGGACACGTACACCACCAGAATCGCGACCGCGCCGATCACGGAGATCGCTCGCACGTGGTGGCTGGCGGGATCGTGCGCGGAGTCGGCGAGTCCGATGAGGATGATGATCAGCGTCGAGATCAGCAGCAGCGTCGCCGTGTCGTTCGGAAGCCGCACGCCGAACCGCATCACGCCGTCGGGAGCGCGGCGCGCGCCCACGACGATCACGATCCCGAGCACCAACAGCGCATTGACCAGGATCGATCCGAGGATCGCCGTCTGAGCGATGACGAGCTGACCGGCTTCGAGCGCAAACAGGACGACGAAGAACTCAGGCAGGTTGCCGAGCGTCGCCTGCATGACTCCCGTGACCGCGGGACCGAAGCTCTGGCCAACGTGCTCGACCGCGAAGCTCACCAGCCACGCCAGGCCGACCAGAGCGATCGTCGCGACCGCGAACGCGACGCCGTTCGGCACACCGCTCGCGTATCTGGTCAAGCCGGCGACGACGGTGGCGATGGCGATGGCGATGAGCGCAGCGCGCTCGAGTCGTGTCAGCCCGGTCAGAGTTCCGCCTACCGACCCGTCATCACGGTGTCCTCGTGTGAGTACGCTGGCGCGCAGCAGCACAGGAGGACGAGCGGTTCGGGACCGAGATTGAACAGCTTGTGCGGCGTGCCGGGCGGGATCACGACGCAGTCGCCGGCGCGCACGTGGGCCTCTTCTTCGCCCAGGCGCAGGCTCCCGGAACCGGACGTGAAGTAGTAGATCTCCTCGGCCCGCGGGTGGTAGTGCTCCGCGGTCTCGCCCCCGGCCGGCAGCGTCGCCTCGGCGAGGCTCTGGTTGCGAACCGGAGACCACGCCGGGCCCGCAAGCTCGCGAATCGTCGAGCCGTCGAGGGTGACGAACGCCTGCAGCCGTTCGAGCTGTGCAATCTCCATCTGCCGACTATCCCACCGTCTCGAACTCGCCGGTCTCGACCTCGCGCCGGACGCGAACCTCGATCTCATGCTCGCTCGTGTCGGGTTCCTCGCGCCGCAGGTCCCGCGCGCGCAATCGCTTGAATTTGAAGATCTCGAGCACGTAGACGAGGTAGATGCTGCCGGCCAGCGCGACGACGCCCAGCGCAGCCATGAGGATCGTCCAGCCCACGTAGTAGTTCTGGTGACGGTGCCAGGGGATGACGCGCTCCGCGACCGCGAAGGAAGCCAGGAGGGCCGTCCAGGCATACATGTAGGCGACGGTCTTGCGCTGGCTATAGCCGATCCGCGCCATCCGGTGGTGGAAGTGGTTCGCGTCCGCCGTCCAGGGCTTGCGGCGGTACTTGAGCCGCTTCGCGACCACGAACCCGGTATCCAGGAACGGCACGGCGAGGATCACCAACGGGGCGATCAAAGCGATCACCGCGTTCGTCTTCAGCGTGCCCTCGATGGTGACGACACCGAGCAGGTATCCGAGCAGGTTCGCGCCTGAGTCCCCCATGAACACCGACGCGGGGTGAAAATTGTGGAAGAGAAACCCCAGCGCGGCCCCGGCGGTCACCGCGGCGAGAATCCCCGCCAAGGTCGAGCTCGGACCCCTGAGCTCGAACGCGATGATCGCGAACGCGATCCCGTCGATCGTGCATACCCCAGCCGCCAGCCCGTCGACGCCGTCGATGAAGTTGACCATGTTCATGATGCCCACGAGCCAGATCACCGCAAGCAAGCCCCCGTCGACCGGAAACTGGAGCGCGCCGACGAATGGAAGCGTCACACCACTCACCTTGACGCCGCCCACGACGACCGCGAGCACAGCGGCTGCGACCTGACCGAGGAGCTTCAGGAGCGGCGAAAGTTCGACGGTGTCATCGATCGCGCCGACCAGCGTGATCACCGCTGCCCCGGCGAGGATCGCCCGCGTGACGTGGTGGTTCCCCGGCATCCAGATCGCACCCGCCAGCAGGACACCGGCGAAGATCGCGAGCCCGCCCAGCGCCGGCGTCTCCTCCTCCGCCAGCCCGCGATCACTCGGCTTCGCCATCGCGCCGACCCGCCTCGCGACCATCGCCGCAAGCGGCGTCAGCAGCGCGGCGGCGGCCATCGCGACGAGGAAGGCGAACAGGGCATCCCAGTAACGCATGGCGCCGCATAAGCATGGCAGCCGGCGCCGACTGCATGGCCGCCGGTCGCAAGCGAGCTTTATGCGCAGCTTACGGTGGGGGCGAGCGAGGGGGCGACGGGCGGGTGGCGGGAGGACGGGAGGGGGGCGGCCCGCCCGCCTTGCCCGCCCGTCCTCCTACACCACCGCGGCGGCGCCCAGTCCCGCGTACAGCGGATATCGATCGACGATCGCGGCGACGCGCTCCAAGAGCTCCGCACGCCGCGCGTCGAAGGGTCCGGGCTGCAGGGCCGCGGCGATGATCGCCCCGACCTCGAAGAAGTCGTCGGCCTGAAGGCCCCGCGTCGCCAGCGCCGGCGTGCCGATCCGCAGCCCGGATGAGACGGCGGGCGGGCGCGGGTCGAACGGGACGGCGTTGCGGTTGACGGTGATGCCGACCTCGGCCAGGCGATCTTCGGCCTGCTGACCGTCGAGCTCGGACTCGCGCAGATCGGACAGAACGAGGTGGACATCCGTACCGCCGGTCAGCACGTTGATGCCGTGCCCGGCTCCTAGGAGCCGCTCCGCGACCGCTTTGGCCCCAGTGACCGTCCGCCGCTGGCGCTCGCGGAACGCCTCGGTGGCCGCGATCCGGAGCGCCACGGCCTTGCCGGCGATCACGTGCTCCAAGGGCCCGCCCTGCTGACCGGGGAACACGGCTGAGTTGATCTTCTTTGCGTGCTCCTCGGTGCACAGGATCATCCCGCCGCGCCCGCCGCCGATGGTCTTGTGGATCGTCGTCGTGACCACGTCCGCGTAGGGCACAGGGTTCGGATGCAGGCCGGCCGCCACGAGGCCCGCGAAGTGCGCCATGTCCACGACCAGGTAGGCACCGACCGAATCGGCGATCTCGCGGAAGCGCGGGAAGTCCAGCTGGCGGGGATAGGCGGACCAGCCGGCGATGATCAGCTTCGGGCGGTGCTCCTCGGCGAGCCGTTGCAGCTCGTCCATGTCGATCAGGCTCGTCTCGCGATCGACCTGGTAGGCCACGACGTTATAGAGGCGGCCGGAGAAGTTGATCTTCATCCCGTGCGTGAGGTGGCCGCCGTGCGCCAGCTCGAGCCCCATGATCGTGTCACCGGGTGTGAGCAGCGCTTGATAGGCGGCAGCGTTCGCCTGGGCGCCGGCGTGCGGCTGGACGTTCGCGTGCTCGGCGCCGAACAGCTCCTTCGCGCGGTCGATCGCGAGCTGCTCGGCGATGTCGACGTACTCGCAGCCGCCGTAATAGCGTTTTCCGGGGTAGCCCTCGGCGTACTTGTTGGTCAGAACCGAGCCCTGGCACTCGAGTACCGCCAGCGGCACGAAGTTCTCCGAAGCGATCATCTCGAGCGTGCGCCGCTGGCGTGCGAGCTCGGAAGCGAGCACCTCGGCGATCTCCGGATCTACCTCCGCGAGGGGCAGGTTGAAGAAGTCTGGCGGCAGCTCAGTCACCGGAGGCGCGACGATAGCAGCGGCCACGGCCACGGCCACCTCCCTCGCGCCGCCTACCCCCCGCCCAGCGCCACGCCGAGCTCCCCCGTCTGCACCGCTCCCTCCCGGACCACCGACCACTCGCCGCTGTCTCCGTAGCGCCGCAGGTCCACCACCGTCGACGACGTGCCGGGCAGCTCGCCCCCGTCGATCACGACATCCGCGGCGGCGCGGATCAGCTCGGGCACTTCATCCAGCCGGCGGGGATCGGGGCCGCCGGCGCGATTCGCGCTCGACTGGAGCACCGGCCGGCGCACTCCGGCGAAGGCTTCGAGGCGCGGCACCCGTAGCCCGAGCGTCCCCGGGTCCGATCCGCACGCGAGCGGGAAGCGCTCGTCGGGGTTCGGCAGCAGCAACGTCACGGCACCGGGAAGCAGTCGCTCGAGCGCGGCCCGCGTCCGAAGACCGAGCCCGGGCAGCGTCGCCAACGCGAGCCCGAGATCGAACAGCATCACCGCCGAGGGCTTCGACAGCGATCGGCGCTTGAGCAGGTAGAGGCGCTCGACAGCGGCACGATTGGCGGGATCGCAGGCAAGTCCATACACCGTGTCGGTGGGGAACACGGCCAGCCCCCCAGCCGAGATGATGCGCTCGAACGTCTCCGCGTTCACCGCCGCGCGACCACGACACGCTCGTGGCCGGCGAGGTCGCGGCGGCGACCACAGTCGTGGAATCCCACCGCCTCGAGCAGCTCGTCGACGGCGCCCGCCTGACCCGCGCCGACTTCGAGGGCGAGCATCGGCACGCTCCCGGCCAAGCGCACCAGCCGACGCACGAGGTCGAGTCCGTCCTGGCCGCCATAGAGCGCCTCGGGCGGCTCATAGCGCGCGATCTCGGGAGGCAGCTCGTCGCCGTCGTTCACATACGGGAGGTTGGCGAGGACGGCGTCGTAGGGGCCGCCCACGAGCAGGTCGCCGCACACGAACGCGACGTCGAATCCCAGACGCCGTGCGTTGTCCCGCGCCACCGCGAGCGCGTCCGGGTTGATGTCAATCGCCGTGAGCGCGAGGTCCGACCGCTCGTCGGCGAGCGCGAGCGCGACCGCACCGCTGCCCGTGCCGACGTCTGCGACCCGGGCCCCGAGGGGGAGCTCGAGTCCCACCTCGACCAGCAGCTCGGTTTCCGGCCGCGGGATCAGCACGCGCCTATCGACCGTCAGCTCGAGCCGCCGGAACGACTTGCGGCCGAGGATGTAGGCGATCGGCTCGCGCTCGGCTCGGCGTGCGATCAGGCGCTCGAAGCGCTCGCGGGCCTGGGGCTCCAGGGTACGTGACGCCCTGAGGTAGAGGGCGGTCCGCGACGTGCCGAGGGCCTGCGCGAGCAGCAGCTCGGCGTCGAGCCGGGGACTCTCGCAGCCGGCCACCGCGAGCCGCGCGACGGCAGTGCAAAGCGGATCAACGTCCCGCGCAGTCGAAAGCGGATCAACGTCCACGGGCGCCACCGGTTCGGCGGACCGGGCGGGACGCACGTCGGCGCCAAGATCGGCGCCCGTGTTAACGGGTCGCGGCATCGGTCAGCCGCCGGCGCTTCTCGTCGTCCTGGAGCGCGGCGGTGAGCTCGTCGAGCTCACCCATGAGGATCTCCTCGAGATTGTGGACGAGCAGGTTGATCCTGTGGTCCTTGACGCGCCTCTCGCCGAAGTTGTAGGTGCGGATCTTGCCCGCGCGCTCGCCGGTGCCGACCTGTGCCTGGCGACTCGCGGCGAGCACCGCCTGCTGCTCGGCGAGCGCACGCTCGTAGAGCCGTGCGCGCAGCACACGCATCGCTCGCTCGCGGTTCTGGAGCTGGGATTTCTCGTCCTGCATCGAGACCACGATGCCGCTGGGCTTGTGGGTGATCCGGACGGCCGAGTCGGTCGTGTTGACCGACTGGCCCCCGGGGCCCGAGCTGCGATAAACGTCGATCTGGAGATCGTTCTCGTCGACGTTGACCTCGAGATCCTCGGCCTCGGGCAGCACCGCCACCGTCGCCGTCGAGGTGTGAACGCGTCCCTGGGACTCGGTCTCGGGGACGCGCTGCACCCGATGGGTGCCGCCCTCGAACTTGAACACCGAGTATGCGCCGTCGCCCTTGATTGCGAACGTGTAGGTCCCGTCCCCGATCGACAGCAGCTCGACCGAGAAGCCTCGGCGCTCGGCGTAGCGGGTGAGCATCCGATACAGGTCCCCAGCCCACAGGCTCGCTTCGTCACCACCCGCGCCGGGACGGATCTCGACGATCACGCTCTTCTCGTCGTTGGGATCACGCTCGACCATGGCGACGCGGATCTCGTCCTCGAGCTGATCGATCCGCTCGCGCGAGGATGCGAGCAGCGCACGCAGCTCGGGGTCGTCGGCGTCCTCGAGCAACTCGCGGGCACCGGCCGCATCGTCGACGGCGTGCTTGTATTCGGCGGCGAGCTTGGCAGCAGGCTCGAGATCGCGATACGCGCGGCTGGCGGCGGCGAAGCGCTGGCGGTCGGAGATCACGCCGGGGTCTTGGAGCTCGCCTTCGAGCTCCCCGAAGCGCGCCTCGATCTGGTTGACGAGCTCGTCGATCATGGTGTGTCGAGTTTAGGCGGCGGCCAGGCGCAGACGTATGGTGTTCGCTGAAGCGGTCGTGCCTTCGGGCGAGGCCGATTTGCGTAAACCCCCCTTCGCCTCTCCACGCGGCTCCGGACTTGCCTCGGCCTCGCCGAAGGCGCGACCCGCGACTAGGCCACGAGCTCGACGCCGACGAGGTCGCGCGCCGAGGCCGCGCCTGGCGTTTCGACGGCGAGCACGGCCTGCAGCGCCGCGATCGCGACTGCGAGCTCGTCCAGATCGGGCTCTCGCGTGGTTAGCTTCTGGAGCTGAAGGCCCGGATACATGACGGCCCGCACCCACGGGCGGCGGCGGTTGCGTCCCGCCCATTTGATCACCTCGAACGACACCCCCGCGATCACCGGCACGCCCACGATGCGGGTCGCGACGAGCACGTACCAGGCGGGCAGTCCAATCGGTGCGAACACGAAGATCGCGACGATCATGACGATCAGCAGGAAGCTCGTGCCGCAGCGAGGGTGCAGGCGCGAATAGAGCTTCGCCCGCTCCGGGGTGAGCTCGTCATCGGCTTCGAAACAGGAGATCACCTTGTGCTCGGCCCCGTGGTACTCGAACACGCGGCGGAGATCGGGGATCCGAGACAGCACCAGCAAGTAGCCGAGGAAGATCGCGGTGCGCACCACGCCCTCGATCAGCCAGAAGGCAAACGATGAGCTGAGCTGATGCTTGATCAGGCTCGTGATCCCCACCGGGAGGACGAAGAACACGCCGATGGCGAACACGGCGGCGACGAGGACCGCGCCGGTCCAGGCCCGCCCGGAGAGCTCCTCCTCGCCCTCGGGAAGCTGGGCGCCGGCGGAGATCGAGAGCGCGCGCATCCCAATCGTCAGCGACTCCGCCATCGCGATGACGCCACGGATCAGCGGCCAGCGGAAGACGCGTCGACGCCTCGTCCAAGACACGAGCGGGAACGAGCTGACGAGGATCTCGCCGAGCCGTCGACTGCCGGCGTGCTCTCCGGCGGGCATGCCTACGGCCTCCTCTGCGACAGGCTTGCGCACCGCGACCGCCCACGTCGACACGCCACGCATCATCACGCCCTCGAGCACAGCCTGGCCGCCCACCGGGGCGTCCCGCTGAGCGACAAGTCTCGGGGCCGTCACGCTCGTGTCGCGGCCCCGGGCCCCGCGCAACAAGGAACTCCTAAGAGCCTGAGGCGGCGGCGGTGCGGCGACCCTTGGCGGCCCGCCGCTGGAAGCGCTCCACCCGTCCGCCCGTGTCAACCAGCTTCTGGCGCCCGGTGTAGAAGGGATGACACGCCGAGCAGATCTCGACGTGGATCTCGGACTGGGTGGATCGAGTCGTGAACTCGTTGCCGCACGTGCAGCGCACGTGCGCCTCGAGATAATCGGGATGGATTCCGCTTTTCATGGTGATACAAGTTTAGCGCGGCCCGACAGCCCGACCGACCGTGGTTCTCAAGGGGCGAGAACCGGCGCGCTCGTTAGCGCCGGACAGGTCCCCGCGACGGTGAGCGAGTTGTCGGCGTAGTCGTATTCGTCGACCGTGTGGTCGGGGTCGACGACGACCGCCGGCGCGCTCAGCGCGGTGCAGGCGGGACCCACGAAGGTGATGTCGCGAGTCGCGCCGGCGTCAAGGCGCTGCACGGTCTTGGTGATCGTCACGGCCGCGCCGGCGCTCGCGGCGCCCGGCGCAAACGTGACCGCGAACGGACCCGCGGCGCTGAGCCCCTTGTTCTCGACTGCCGCGACGTATTGGTCCTTGGCGGGCTTGTCGGGGATCGGCTGCACGGCGATCGAGCTGACGAGCAGATCGGGACGGAGCTCGGGCTCGAAGCACTTGGCAGTCTGCCGCGTCCGAGTCGAGAGGATGTGGCCCCCGGCCCCGATCCAGCGAAAGCTCACGCGGTAGCGGTAGACGGCCGGGGCGGGCAGATCGGAGACCGGATGGCTGACGATCCAGACGTCACCGGGACGCTGCCCGAGCGTCGGATCCGCGGGCGCGATCCAGGAGCCGAGTCCGCCGTCATGGAGAGCGACGAAGGCGTTGGCGGTGCTCGACTTCGACAACAGCTCGAACCGCATCTGCATCCGCTGCGTGCCGGTGACCGGGCGCATCACGGCGCGGACGGAGACCAGGCGGTCGGCTGGCTCGAGCGCTTGGTGACAGACGAATCCGGCGAGATGGGACCGCGGCTGCGCTTGCACTCCAGCGCCGCCCCCCGGTGAGGTCGTCTCACTGTCCACGGCAAGGGCGGCCCGCGGCACGCTCGACCCGGCGAACGCCGCCCCAGCGGGCGCCGACAGAACGACGGCCATCGAAATGAGCATGATCCGTTTCATCGCTACCCGAGCTAACCGTCCGACTGCCACGAAGTTCCGCTGCGGACCGTTAGCGTGCGGCTAACGAGCATCCCGCCCATCAGGTGATCGTGTAGAGCGGACCGTCGCCGCCCTCGGGTGGCGTCAGGCGTCCGCCCTTCGCCGTGATTGCTCCGCACTGCACGCAGTTGGTGTAGTTGACGATCACGTCGACAGGACCCGACTCGGGCGCGTCGTCGGGGATCTCGTACACGCCGGCCGGGCACATCCAGCGCCAGCCCTCGGCGATCTCCCGCGGCACGCGCTTGTGGAGTCGGATGTGGTTGGGGGCGTCGTCGCGAGTCACGTTGCCGCTGATATAGACGCTCGACAGCTTGTCGAAGATGTACTTGTTGTCGGGTTTGGGATAGCGCGTATGCGTCGTGCCGACGAACAGCGGCTGCTGGTCGTTGCGGTGCCAGTGCCAGCGTCCACCCGGGAACCGGCCCTTGGTGGCGATCATCATGTTGACCGCCGGCCCGCCGAGCACGAACCCGCGCTGGAACGGCTGACGCGTGTTGCGCACCTGGTAGAGCTCGTGACCGATCGACGAGTCCTCGACGGCCTGCTCGTAGTTGCTCAGCGGCTCGCCCCGCTTCAGCGACGCGTAGATCGCCTCAGCCGCAAGCTTGCCTGACTGGATGGAGTGGTGGACACCCTTGAGCGCGACGGTGTCGACCATGCCACCGGCATCGCCGACGAGGAGGGCCCCCGGCATCGAGAGCTTGGGCATCGACCAATAGCCGCCGCCGGGGAGCGCCTTGGCGCCCCACGCCACGCGCTCGCCGCCGTCGAGGATGCCGCGTACCAGCGGATGGAGCTTGAACTGCTGGAGCAGGTCGTGCGCCGACGTCGTGGCATCGGCGTACTCGAGGTCGATCACGAAGCCGATGCTCACCAGGTCGTCGCCGGTCTTCGCGTCCTTCATCGGGTAGAGCCAGGTTCCGCCGATCTGGCCGTACCTCGCCGAGAGCCTCAGCGGCCACGGGCCGATCGTATGGATGATGCGGTCGAGTGGCTTGGGGACCTTCCACACCTCCTTGACTCCGAGCTCCCACACCTGTGGCTCGCGCCCGTCGCCGAGCGCGAACTCGCGAATCGCCGCGCCCGTCAGATGACCCCAGCAACCCTCGGCGAGCACGGTGACCTGGGCCTGTATGTCGGTGCCCGGCTCGAAGTTGCCCAGCGGCTGACCGTCCTTACCGCGGCCCCTGTCGCCCGAGCGCACACCGACGACGCGACCGTCCTGCACGATCAGTTGTGCGGCCGAGGTCTCGGTCAAGATGTACGCTCCGCCTTCCTCAGCCACCCGCTGCTGATAGCGGGCCAGTGCCGACACCGAGATGACCTCGTTGCCGTGGTTCTTGAACGGCGGCGGCGGCGGGATGCGCAGCTTGCTCTTCGCCGTCGGAAGCAGGTAGACGGCTTCCTTCGTGACCTCGCCGAAGGCGAAGCGCGCCTTGCGCCAGTCCTCGCGGGATACATCAGGGAACAGCTCCTGTAGCGGACCGGGGCGCATCACCGCACCGGAGAGGTTGTGTCCGCCGCAGGTCTTCGCCTTCTCGATCACGGCAACGGGAACCTCGCCGAGGCGCTCCATCGTCTCTGCGTCCTCGCCGAGGAGCTGGAGCAGCCGGTTCGCGCACGCCAGCCCCGCGGTCCCGCCGCCGACGATGGCCACCCCCACCTCGATGCGGTCATCCTCGGTATCGAGCTCACGCTTGATGAACTCCCCGACCGGATCGACCGGGGGCGGGAACTCGCCGGGCGCGTGCGGGCCGTGACCGTTGCTCGACATAGCGAGTTACGCGCCCTTCTTGGCTTTCACGGCCTCGGTCAGCTTGGGGAGGATCTTGTTCAGATCGCCGATAATTCCGAGGTCGGAGAATTCGAAGATCGGGGCGTTGGCGTCCTTGTTGATCGCCACGATGTTCTCCGAGGACTGCATACCGACCTTGTGCTGGATCGCGCCGGAGATCCCGGCGGCGAGGTACAGCTTTGGCGCGACGGTTTTGCCCGTCTGCCCGATCTGCGCGGCGTACGGGTACCAACCGGCGTCGACGACCGCTCGAGTTGCAGCGACGGCGCTGTTGCCGCCGAACGCGGCGGCGAGATCCTCGGCCAGGCGGAACCCCTCGGCCTTGCCGAGGCCTCGCCCGCCGGCGACAAGGATGTCCGCCCCCTCGATGTCGACATCGGCGCCGCGCTGCTCACCGCGCTCGATCATGCTCGCCTTGGTCGACCACGGCGAGTATTCGAGCTCGACGTCGATGACCTCCGCGGAAGCGCCGCCCGTCTTGGAGATCTCGAACGCGTTGATCCGGCCGATGATGATCCCGAGGCCACCTCGGTACCGCGAGACCGAGATCTTCGAGTCGCCGAGGATCGGGCGCTCGGCGACGAGCTCGTCGCCTTCCGCTCGCACCGTCGTGACCTCCATCGTCACACCAGCGTTTCGCCTCGCCGCGAGCCCGGCGCCGATCTCGAACCCGAGCAGTCCGCCGCCGAACAGGGCGTAGCCGTGCCCGTGGTCCTCGATCACCTTCGCCATCACGTCCACGACCGGCTGCGCGAGCCCCTCCGGACCACGAGCGCGGAACACCTTGGTGGCGCCGTAGGCGCCGAGCGTCTGGCAGAGCTCGTCGGTCAGGTCGTCGCCGCCGACAACCACCGCATGGCATTCGCCGCCGATCTGTGCGGCCTGCTTCGCGGCCTCCGACACGGCCCCGAGCGAGTTCTTGTTCAAAGCGCCCTCGTAGTGAAGGACGTAGGTCAGGATGTCGGCCATCTAGATCAGCTTCCTTTCATCGAGCCAAGCGATGATCTTCTCAACCGTCTCGGTGGGGTCCTCGTCCTCGATGATCTGACCTGCTGACTTCGCCGGCGGGTCTTTGTACTCGCCGCACTGAACGCGCGAGCCATCGGCGCCGACGAGCGAGGCATCGATATGAACGAAATCGAGCGTGCGTGGCTCTTCCGTCTCCGGATCCACTCCCGGCAGAGTCTCGAGCGGCTTCTTCTTCGCGCCCATGATCGCCTTCAGCGACGGGTACCGCGGCTCGTTGATCGCGTCCCCCACCGCGATGACCGCCGGCAGCTCGACCGCCACCGTGTCGTAGCCGTACTCGGCTTGGCGCTCGCAGCGGAGTGCGCCGCCCTCGACGTCCAGCTTGATCACCTGCGTCAGCGACGGCATCTTCAAGTGGTCCGCGACCACCGCGCCGATCGTGTAGCACTCACCGTCGTCGGACTGCTGGCCCAAGAGCACGAGGTCGGGCTGCTCGGGTTCGAGCGCCTTCGACAGGGCGTAGCCGGTCGCCGCGACATCGGAGCCCGCAAGCGCGTCGTCACAGAGATGCACCGAGCGGTCCGCGCCGAGCGAGACCGCCTTGTGCAGAGCGCGCACCGCGGACCGGGGACCCATCGTCACGGCGACGATCTCGTCCACCTGCATCGCACCGCCCTCACGAAGCTGCATGGCCGCCTCGATCGCATGCGTGTCGTACGGATTCAGATTCTTCTCACCTGAGCGGTCCATCCGCCCCGTCGAGGGATCGATGCGCTTCTCGACGGCGGCGTCCGGCACCTCTTTGACCAGGACGCAGATCTTCAACAACGCCTCCTCGTATGGGGTTCCGTTCTTGTCAGACGATCGTGGATTCTACCCGTTGACTGACGCGTCAATCGGTCGGCAGTCGCTTCAGGCCGATTGCCGCGGCTGGGCTCGGCGGCGGGCAGGCGGCGTCTTCTGCGCACCGGGTCTAGTCCCGAACGGCGCCGCGAATGAAGTCGATGATTTCCTGCGTCGACGCTCCCGGAGTGAACACTGCGGCGACGCCCTGCGCTTTGAGCTCGGGGATGTCATCGGACGGGATCGTCCCGCCCACGGTGATCACGACGTCGTCGATCGACTGCTCCCTGAGCAGTTCGATGATGCGGGGGACGAGTGTCATGTGGGCACCGGAGAGGATCGAGAGCCCGACGGCATCCGCGTCCTCCTGGATCACCGTTTCGACGATCTGCTCGGCGGTCTGGTGAAGGCCCGTGTAGATCACCTCCATCCCCGCGTCCCGCAGCGCGCGAGCGATGATCTTCGCGCCGCGGTCGTGCCCATCGAGGCCGGGCTTCGCCACGACGACGCGGATCTTCTTCTGCGTGGAGGGTGCCATGGGGTGATGCAGGCCAGGCCTGCAGGCCGCGCGATTGTAGGAGATCGGGACGTCCCAGGCCGCGGCGAGCGACTCTCGCCTGTGCAGCGGCGGCTCAGCCGCGCCTGAGCGTCGGGCGCGGCGTGGCCCGACCACGGCGCGAACGCGACCGGGCGGGGGCGAGGCGTGACGACCACGGCCGGGCACGCGCGGCGACCGCCGCGGTACCGAACCCGCCGGCGGCCGTCGCGACGGCGAGCGCGGTGGCTGCCTTGAGCCAGCGCCCGAGGCGTTCGAATCGGAGCACCTCCCAACCCTCTTCACGCGCGACCCGAGCGAGCTCCTGGTCGGGATTCACGGCGACCGGGTGGCCGACCGCGCGGAGCATCGGCAGGTCCGACTCGGAGTCCGAGTAGGCATAGGACGCGGCAAGGTCGATGCCCTCCCGCACGGCGAGCTGTCGGATCGCCCTCGCCTTGCCCTCCCGGTAGGCGAAAACGCCCCCCGCACGCCCCGTGTAGACGCCGTCGAGACTCTCCGAGTAGCGCGACCCGATCGCGCCGTCGAATGCGAGCACGCGGGCCAGCACCTCCGCGAGCTCTTGCGGCGCGGCGGTCACGATGTATGTCCGCCGCCCCGCGTCCTGATGCGCGTAGGCGACAGCCAGCATCTTCGGGTACAGGCGCGGCAGGATCCCGGCGAGTACGTCTGCACCCAGCCGCTCGAGCTCGCGGACGCGCGTGCCCTTCAGGCTCGCGGAGACGCGGTCGCGCAGGGCCGCGGTGTCTTGATCGGTCGAACCGTGGAGGCGGAAGCGGATGTTGGCCCAGGCGTCGGCCGCCAGCTGGCGGCGACTCAAGAGTCCCGCGCGGTAGGAGGCACGCCCGAACTGGAAAGCCGACGAGCCCTGCATCAGCGTCCGATCGAGGTCAAAGAAGACCGCGCCGGTCGCGGCCTCAGCCGGCATGGACCTCCAAGATCACAGCGTCGCCCTGACCGCCACCGGAGCAGATCGCCGCGCACCCGAGGCCGCCGCCGCGGCGACGCAGCTCATACACGAGCGTGCCGAGGATCCGCGCGCCGGAGGCGCCGATCGGGTGTCCGAGGGCGATCGCGCCGCCATTGACATTGACCCTGTCTTCGTCGATCCCGAGCATCCGGATCGAGTTCAGGGTCACCGAGGCGAACGCCTCGTTGATCTCCCACAGGTCGATCTCGCTCGCCGACAGGCCCACCTTGGCGAGCAACTTCTCGGCCGCGAGCGCGGGAGTGCGCGCCAGGTAGGCGTAATCGTCGGCCGCCTGCGCGTGGCCCACGATCGTCGCAAGCGCGGCCTTGCCGTTGCGTCGCGCCCACTCGTCACTGCAGAGCACGAGCGCACCGCCGCCGTCGTTGACCCCGGGCGAGTTACCGGCGGTGTGGGAGCCATCCTTGGAGAAGATCGGCGGCAGCTTCGCGAGCGCCTCGAGGCTGGCGTCCCGTCGCGGAGCCTCATCGACCTCGACGACCGTGTCGCCCTTCCTGCCCTTCACGGTCACGGGCACGATCTCCTCGGGCAGGCGCCCCGCGTCGGTCGCATCGATCGCGAGCCGGTGCGAGCGCAGCGCCCAGCGGTCGAGATCGGGTCGGGTGAGCTCGAGCTCGGCGGCGACCTCGCTCGCCTCCTGCGCCATGTGCTTGCCTGAGAACGGGTTCGTCAGGCCGTCATGGACCATCGCGTCGATCGCCTTGCCATCACCCATGCGATAGCCGAAGCGCGCCTGCGGTAGCAGGTACGGCGCGTTCGACATCGACTCCATGCCGCCGCCGACGCCGACCTCGAGATCCCCGGCGCGGATCGCGTTGTCGATCATGACGGTGGCGCGAACGCCGGAGGCGCAGACCTTGTTGATCGTCTCCGATGAGACCTCCTTCGGGATCCCGGCCTTGATCTGCGCCTGGCGCGAGGGAATCTGGCCCTGGCCCGCCTGGAGCACCTGGCCCATGACCACGTGCTCGACCTGCTCGGGCGCCACGTCGGCGCGCTCGAGCGCGGCCTCGATCGAGGCGCTGCCGAGCTCGGTCGCGTCGAGCGCAGCGAGCCCGCCGCCGAGCTTGCCGATCGGCGTTCTGGCAGCCGAGAGAATGACGGTCTTGGGCATCGTGTTCTCCGGGGTCCTGTCGCGTGAACCTGGGTCAGGCAATGCTAATGGTCCCAGCCCGAACAGCCGATCCGGGCCGCCTCCTGATCGCCGATGCTCACGCGTTGCTCGCCTCTGCGGCCCTCGGTGTCGGGCCGGCGCTGGTAGCGTCCCCACCGTGCTTGTCGAGGCGACGACCGACGGTCCGCTCGGGACCGAGGCTGACACGATCGCCGTGGGGGTGTTCGAGGGTGACGGCATCGCCCACGACGCTCCGGGCGGAGAGCTCCAATCACTCCTCGACGCCGGGGAGGCCGGGCGCGCATTCAGGCGGCTGGCGGTGACCCATGCCGAGGGCCGACGGTGGATCCTCGTGGGCCTGGGAGCGCGGGAGGATTTCGACGCCGAGCGGGCACGGGTGGTGGCGGCGATCGCGCATGGGCGAGCCCGCGAGCTGGGGGTGCAGACACTGTGCTGGGAGGTGCCGCACCACGTATCCGATCAGGTCGTCGGCGGTCTCGTCGAGGGGACGATGCTGCAGGCCTACCGCTTTGAGCGCTACCGCAGCGGCGATCGTGAGAACCACCGGGGCGCCCAGCGCCTTTTGATCAGCTCCCATCACGACGTGGCCGACGCGGTCGAGGCGGCAGCGGTCGTGGCGGCGGCACAGAACGGGGCACGTGACCTGGCCAACACGCCGGCTAACGACCTCCCCCCCGCGGCGGTCGCCGCACGCGCGAGCGAGATCGCCGGGGAGGGCCATGGGGTGATCGTGACCACGCTCGACGAGCGCGAGATCCGGGAAGCGGGGATGGGCGCGTTCTCGGCCGTCGCGCAGGGCTCGGGCCACGGCGCGCGCCTGATTGCGCTGCGCTACCGCGGTCCCGGCGCCGAGGGGCCGCTGCTGGCGCTGGTCGGCAAGGCGATCACCTTCGACTCCGGTGGATTGTCGCTGAAACAGGCAGCCAAGATGCACGAGATGAAATTCGACATGTGCGGCGGCGCCGCGGTGATCGAGGCGATCGGGGCGCTCGCCCGGCTCGGGGCGCCGGTCGAGGTGCTCGGGATCGTGGGCGCGACCGAGAATCTGCCAGGACCTGATGCGGTCAAGCCCGGGGACATCGTCCGGTCGCTGGACGGCACGACGATCGAGGTCAACAACACCGACGCCGAGGGCCGCCTCGTGCTCGCGGATTGCATCACCTACGCGATCCGGGAAGGGGCTGGGTGGATCGTCGACATCGCGACCCTCACGGGCGGAGTCGTGGTCGCGCTCGGGTCGGCGTTCTCGGGTCTCATGTCCAACGACGACGCACTGGCCGAGCGGGTGCAGGCATCCGGGCTGGCGGTCGGCGAGCGGCTCTGGCGGCTGCCGTTGGACCGCGACTACGCGGACATGATCAAGGGTCGCTATGCAGACATCGCGAACGTAACCGAACGGCGCGAGGCGACCGCGATCACCGCAGGCGAGTTCCTGCACCACTTCGCCGGTGAGGTCCCGTGGGCCCACGTCGATATCGCGGGTACAGCCTACGGCGGGCGCCGCCCGTACTCCGACAAGCGGGCGACGGGCGTCGGGGTACGCCTGCTGGTGGCGCTCGCCCAGGATCTGGCGGGTTAGGTCCGTCGGGACCGACGGGGTCGGGTCCACCTCCGGCGCGGCGGCCAGTGTGAGAATGACTCGCATGGACTTCGATCTCACAGACCACCACCGCCTGCTGCGCGACACCGTGCGTGAGTTCGCCGCGCAGGAGATCGCGCCGATCGCCGAGGAACTCGACAGGACCAAGCAGTTTCCCTATGAGATCGTGAAGCGGCTCGGCGA
>PMOY01000242.1 GCA_003165655.1 Solirubrobacterales bacterium | reverse complement strand
ACGAGCACCAGCAGGTTCGCCGGAGCGTGGTGAAAGAACCTGCCCGCGCGCGCGGCGATCTGATCGGTGTCCAGCCGCCATGGATGGGTCAACGTGTACCGCGCGACATCGAAGTTGCGGACCCACTGGCGGCCGAGGAAGCGGGCGCCGAGGGCAGCGCGCATCGGTAGCGCGGGCCCTTCGTGGGCACCAGGCCCGCGGAGCGGGGCCCGCGAGATCGAGCCGACCACGGCGATCTGGTCGAAAATCAGCCGCCGGGTGGCCGGGGGCTGCACCCAGTCGACCCCGCGCAGGAAGATCTTCAGAGGAATCGCCTCTTGGCCACCGGCGATGAGGATCGCCCGCGGTTCGCTCGCAGCTCCGAGCACGCGCGCGACGCCCCGCCAGTCGGCTCGCTGAAAGATGGGATTGCTTTCGATCTCGATCGTCGCGAGCGCGAACACGATCAGCAGCACGGTCGCCGCCGCGGTGCCCACGTCCCGCGCCCTCGGCGCCGCGCACGCCGCCGCGAGCACGACCGAGACGGGAATCCACGCGGGACTCAGGTTGCGGACGAGGAAGAAGTCATCCGCGGGCCTGACGACCCCTAGGACGAGTGGAACGACGATGACCGTCGCGGCGATCGCGCCCGCCACGCAGGCGCCCCGGCGCTCGGGGCGCCGGCCGGCGAGCACGAGCAGGAGCGCCGCGACCCCGATCACGATCGCGCCACCCCACAGGCCCTCGGGGATCCTGACGTGCCGGTAGACGGTGCTGACGCCGAACTCGGTCGGTACCTGCGCGATCCGCGTCAACAGCGGAATATGGTGGATCCAGGACACCCCGTGAGCGGTGTCGCCGGATGCGAGCGGCACGAGCGCGACCTGCCCTGCGGCGAGCGCGCCCGCCGCGAGAACGACGACGCGGGTGCGCGCGCGCCAGAGCAGCCACAGGGCCTCGGGCGCAACGAGGAAGCCGGCAAAGAAGTGCGTCGCGAGCGCGAGCGCCGAGAAGATCGTCCACCAGAAGATGTTGCGCCTCGATGGCTCGCGCTCGGCGCGTATGAACCACAAGAATGACGCGCCCGTCAGCGCGATCAGCAGCATGTATGCCCGAGCCTCCTGCGAGTACCAGATGAGGAACGGGTTGACGGCCGCGAACACGCCGGCGATCACGCCGGCGCGGCGCGAGACCAGATCGCGCCCGCACAGATACGCGATCGGCACGACCGCGACTCCCGCCAGCGCGGACAGCGAGCGCAACGGCGCCTCGCCGGTGCCGAGGACATGCGCCCAGGCCCACGCCAGGATGAAGTACAGCGGCGGTGTGGTCTCGGTATGCGTCACCGCATGCAGCATCGCTCCGAACCGCAGATGAACCTCATACACGGTCAGCGCCTCGTCGGCCCAGTAACTCTGGCTGCCGATCGTGGCGAAGCGGAGCGTCGCCGCAAGCAGCGTCAGCCCTGCGACCACCCACACCTCTCGGGGGATCCGCCTGCCGGCGGCGCGCGCGGCCAGTCGCGGGCGGTTGGTGGTCAGCGCCGGCACCGGGGGGCGGTACTCGGATGTCGTACTCATGATTGGGTCATCTCGAACCGAGGCAGCTCGCTCGACGCCTGCGCCGAACCTGCCGTCCGCGCGGGCGGAAACGCTCTGCCTTATGAGCGGGGTACAGCGACTCCGAGCCCCCAGAAGCGCAGCGAGTTTATTCGCCACGAGCGGTCACGCGGCCAGCAGCTCACGGAGCGCTAACACGACGTCATCCTGGTCGGCGTCGCTGACCTTCGGGCTGAGCGGCAGGCTCAGCGTCCGCTCGGACATCGCCGTCGCGACCGGGAATCGATCGGGCGCAAGGTCGTAGCGCTCGCGGTAGTAGGGATGCAGGTGCACTCCGCGGTAATGGACCCCGGTCCCGATCCGGCGTTCGCTGAGCGCATCGAGCAGGCCGTCGCGCGTCAGTCGAGCCTCGGGATCCAGCAGCACCTGGTACAGGTGCCGGGCGTGACGCGTGCCCTCCGCGGCCGGGCTCGGGGTCTCGACCGGGAGGTCGGCAAGCAGCTCGTCATAACGCTCCCACAGCTCTCTCCGGCGGTTGATCCAGGCGTCCAACCGCGGCAGCTGATGGAGCCCGATGGCCGCTTCGATGTCGGTCATGTTGTATTTGAAGCCCGGCTCCACGACCTCGTAGTGGCGAAAGCCCTCGTCGGAGAATCTCGCCCACGCGCCGAGGCTGAGGCCGTGCAACGCGAGGCGCTCGACGCGGGCCGCGATCAGTGGGTCCCCGGTCGCGAGCGCGCCCCCCTCGACCGTCGTGATGTTCTTCGTCACGTAGAACGAGAACGCCGTCACGTTGCCGTGCGAACCGATCCGCCGGCCGCGCCACTCTGCGCCGATCGCGTGCGCCGCGTCCTCGATCACCACGAGGCCGTGACGGTCGCGCAGCGCATTCAGGCGATCCATGTCGATCGGCCGCCCGGCGAGGTGGACGGGCATGATCGCCCGCGTCGCGGAGGTGATCGCGGCCTCCGCCGCGTCGAGATCGATCAGCCCCGTCCCCGGCACGGCATCGATCAACACGGGTCTTGCGCCTGCGTGCTCGACCGCATTCGCCGACGCCACGAACGTCATCGAGGGCACGAGAACGTCATCGCCGGGGCCAATCCCATGCACACGCAGCGCCAGCGTCAACGCAGCCGTGCATGAGGACAGACATCGCACCTCTGTCGCCCCCACGTACTCGGCCAACATCCCCTCGAATCGCTGCACCTTCGGACCCGTCCCCACCCACCCCGAGCGCAGAGAGGCGACGACCTCGGCGATCTCTTCATCGCCGATCATTGGGCTTCCGAAGACCAAGAACTCTGCTCGCATGCGCCGGC
>PMOY01000105.1 GCA_003165655.1 Solirubrobacterales bacterium | reverse complement strand
ACGGATCTTGGTGACCGCATCCTCGTCGGAGAAGATCGCCAGCTGCGAGATCAGGATCTCGGCGGCCTCGCGCAGCGCCGCGTGCGGGTCGATCGAACCGTCGGTCTCGATGTCGAGCGTGAGCTTGTCGAAGTCGGTCTTCTGGCCGACGCGCGCCTGCTCGACGTTGTAGGCGACCCGGCGCACGGGCGAGAAGATCGAGTCGATCGGAATCACCCCGATCGGCTGGTCGGGAGACTTGTTCTCCTCGGCCGGCCGGTAGCCACGGCCGCGGCCGATGGTCAGGTAGACCTCGAGCTTGGTCTTGCGCTCGAGCGTGGCGATGTGGGCGTCGGGGTTGAGGATCTCGACGCCGGAGGGCAGGTCGATGTCCTTGGCGGTGATATCCCCCGGTCCGGTGACGACGAGCGGGGCTTCGATCTCCGTCGCGTCGGAGTGCATCCGGCACACAATCCCCTTCAGGTTCAAGACGATATCCGTCACATCCTCCTTGACGCCGCGGATCGTCGAGAACTCGTGCGCGACACCCTCGATCCGGACGCTCGTCACCGCAGCACCGGCGAGCGAGGACAGCAGCACGCGCCGGAGGGAGTTACCGAATGTGTAACCGAAGCCACGATCGAGTGGCTCGATCGTGAACGAGCCGCGGTTTTCTTCGACCGACTCGCTAGAGATTCGGGGGACTTGGAAGTCGAGCATCAGGGTCCTAACGTCGTGGGTTCTCGCCGCCGCCGAGGCGGCTCGTCAGACGCCGCCGGCCGAGCCAGGCCCGGCGGCAGTCAAAGTGTCACTTCGAGTAAAACTCGACGNNTTCGCCGTGAGGGAATCGTGGTCTGCCTGAAGCCAAGCCGGGACCTGACCGGTGAGCTCCGTGGCGTCGCGAATGACCTGGCCGGCCGTCGAGCGCGCATGGATCGCGATCACGTCGCCGTCGCGCAGCTGATAACTCGGGATGTTCACGCGCCGTCCGTTGACGGTCCAGTGGCCGTGGAGGACGAGCTGGCGCGCCTGGCGCCGGGAGGCCGCGAACCCGAGCCGGACGAGCACGTTGTCGAACCGGCACTCGAGCATGCGGAGCAGGTTCTCGCCGGTGACGCCGGGCTGGCGACTCGCCTTCTCGTAGTAGATCCGGAACTGCTTCTCGAGCACACCGTAGTAGCGCCTGGCTTTCTGCTTCTCGCGGAGCTGGACGCGATACTCGCTCTGGCGCTGACGCCCGCGGCCGTGCTCACCCGGCGGGTAGGAGCGGCGCTCGACGCCGCACTTATCGGTCAGGCAGCGCTCGCCCTTGAGGAAGAGCTTCTGGCCCTCCCGACGGCATTGCTTGCATTGCGGACCTGTCTCACGTGCCATGTCGCTCTCCCCCTATACCCGGCGCCGCTTGCGGGGGCGGCAGCCGTTGTGCGCCTGCGGCGTCACGTCCCGGACAATCGTCACCTCGAGGCCGGCGGCCTGAAGCGAGCGGATCGCGGTCTCGCGCCCCGAACCGGGGCCCTTCACGAACACTTCGACCTTCTGCAAACCGTGCTCGATGCCCTTGCGCGCGGCGGCGTCGGCGGTGACCTGGGCGGCGAACGGGGTCGACTTGCGCGAGCCCTTGAAGCCGGCGCCGCCGGCGGACTCCCACGCGATCACGTTGCCCTCCCGGTCGGTGAGCGAGACGATCGTGTTGTTGAAGGAGGTCTTGATGTGGGCCTGGCCGACGGGAATGTTCTTACGCACACGGCGGCGGCCGCGCTGCGGCCTCTTGGGTGCGGGACTCACTTCTTACCCGCTCTCTTCTTGCCCGCGACCTGCATGCGCTTCGGACCCTTGCGCGTGCGCGCGTTGGTCTTCGTGTTCTGCCCTCGGACGGGGAGGCCGCGACGGTGGCGCAGACCCCGGTAGCAGCCGATCTCCTGGAGGCGCTTGATGTTCTGCGAGCGCTCCCGGCGCAGATCGCCCTCGACCGTCACCGATGTATCGATCGCGTCGCGGAGCTTGACGATCTCGTCGTCGGTGAGGTTGCGCACGTAGGTGTCGGGCGAGACGCTCACCTCTTGCAGCAGCTTGTTCGCCGTCGGACGACCGATTCCGTAGATGTACGTCAGGCCGATCTCGACGCGCTTGTTGAGCGGGATGTTGACCCCCGAGATTCGTGCCATCAGCCTTGCCGTTGCTTGTGACGCGGGTTCGGGCAGATGACGAGCACACGCCCGTTACGGCGGATGACTTTGCACTTCTCGCACATGGGCTTGACAGACGGGCGTACCTTCATTGTTTCCTCTGCTTCGGATGGTTCCGGCCGGTGGCGGCTCTGGCGACCGTTGTGGCCGCCGCTACCGCACCGGGGAGAGCTTCGCAGCGCAACAAAACACGCTACGAGCGCAACGGCGCATGGTAGCAGGCACGCCTGGAGATCATGCCGCCGCGCGGCCGTCGCCGGTCTCGTGCCAGGGCGTGAGCACGCGCGGACCGTCGGGAGTGATCGCGACCGTGAACTCGAAATGAGCGGCCAGCGAGCCGTCCTGGGAGTAGATCGCCCAGTGGTCGTCGCCCATCCGCACCGCGTGGCGCCCGGCGGTCACCATCGGCTCGATGGCGAGGACCATTCCCACCTCGAGCGGGATTCCGGTGCCGGGCTTGCCGTAGTTCGGAATCTGCGGATCCTCGTGCATGCTGCGCCCGATCCCGTGACCGACGAGCGTCCGCACGACCGAGAATCCCGCCGCCTCGACGTGATGCTGAACGGCATGCGAGACGTCACCGAGTCGGTTCCCGACGTGGCACTGCTCGACGGCCAGGTACAGCGACTCCTCGGTCGCGCCCAGGAGCTTGCGGGCGACGGGCGTCACCGGCCCGACGGGGAACGTGCGCGCCGCGTCGGCCACCCAGCCGTTGCGGATGACCCCGACGTCCACGGAGAGAATGTCGCCGCGGGCGAGCTTGTAGCGGCCGGGAATACCGTGCACGATCATCGAATTGGGAGAGGCGCAGATCGAGCCCGGAAAGCCTCGATAGCCCTTGAATGCGGGCTCCGCACCCTGAGAGCGGATGAACTTCTCGGCCGCCGCGTCGAGCTCGACGGTGCTCACCCCGGGTCGGATCTTCGACGCGACGAGGTTGAGCGTCTTGACGAGGATGACGCCCGCATGCGCCATCTGCTCGATCTCCTTTGGGTTCTTCTTGATGATCACTGCTTGATTACGACGGCTTGAGCGCGCCCGAACGACGACGGCGGAGTCAGACGTCATCCTCCATACGGAGGGTCGCGATCACGGCGCGGATGTGGTCGTTGACGTCGGCTGGACTGCGCGTGCCGTCGATCCGGCGCATCAGGCCCCGCTCGTCGTAGTACTCGATCAGCGGCTCCGTCTGCTCGTGGTACACGTGCAGCCGGTTCTGCACGACGTCCGGCTTGTCGTCGTCGCGCTGGACCAGGCGAGAGCCGTCTTGGTCACAAATCCCTTCGCGCTTGGGGGGATCGAAGTCAACGTGGTAATTGTGTCCCGACTTGACGCACACCCGCCGTCCCGAGATACGGCGGACGACCTCCTCGTCGGGGACGTCGATGAGAAGCGCGGCGGTCACACGTCGAGCGAGCTGTGAGAGCAGCTTGTCGAGCTCCTTGCCCTGCTCGAGCGTGCGCGGGAAGCCGTCGAGGATGAAACCGTCCTGGGCATCGGGGGCTTGCAGGCGCTCGGCCGCCATCTTCACGATCAGGTCGTCGGGCACGAGGTCACCGGCGTCCATGTACTTCTGCGCCTCCTTGCCCAGCTCCGTGCCCTCCTTGACGTTCTCGCGCAGCATGTCGCCGGTGGAGATGAAGGGCAAGCGAAAATCGCTACGCAGCCTGTCGGCCTGAGTTCCCTTGCCGGCCCCCGGTGGGCCGAAGAGGATGAGGTTCAGCTCGGACACGAGGTCGCACTCTAGCGGGCGGGCGGTTGGCCGGGGCCGAGAGTTCGCGACGCCCGCGGCGCCGGCAGCGTGCGTCGCCGGGCTTCCCGCCCGGCTACTTTAAGAAGCCCTCGTAGTTGCGCATCATCAGCTGTGCCTCGAGCTGTTTCATGGTGTCGAGGGCGACGCCGATGACGATCAGGATCGCGGTGCCGCCGAAGAAGAAGTTCGCGCTCGTCTGGTCGATGAGGATCGTCGGGAGCGCCGCGACGGCGGCGAGGAAGAGCGCGCCGGGAAAGGTCAGGCGGGCGAGGATGCGGTCGAGGAACTCGGCCGTGGGCCGACCTGGTCGCACCCCTGGGATGAAGCCGCCGTACTTCTTCAGGTTCTCGGCCTGGTCCACCGGGTTGAACGTGACCGCGGTGTAGAAGTACGTGAAGACGATGATGAAGATGCTCTCGCCGAGGACGTAGTGCCAGCTCTGGGGGTTGAAGAAGTTCGCGATGCTGGTGGCGAAGTTGTTCTTGTTCTGTCCGACGAGTTGCCCGATCGTCGGCGGGATCGCCATGATGCTGGCGGCGAAGATGACCGGGATCACGCCGGCCATGTTGACGCGGAGCGGCAGATAGGTCTGCCCACCCTGGGTCATGCGGCGGCCGATCACGCGCTTGGCATACTGAACGGGGATTCGGCGCTGGCCCTCCTGCACGAACACGATCGCCGCCACCACGCCGAGGGCTATGAACGGCATCATCACACGGAAGACCTGGTCGGGATTGGTCCACCACGACTGCAGCCCGTGCGGGATCCGCGCGACGATGCTGGCGAAGATGAGCAGCGAGATCCCGTTGCCGATGCCGTGCTGGGTGACGAGCTCTCCCATCCACATCAGCAGGATCGTTCCCGCCGTAAGCGAGATCACGATCAGGAAGACCTTGGCGAGCGTGAAGTTGGTGATCAGGGTCACGCCAGCCGACTGCTCGAAGCTCCTGAACAGGAACACGTAGCCGATCGACTGCGCGAACGCGAGCCCGACGGTCAGATAGCGCGTGTACTGCGTGATCCGCGCCTGGCCGACCTCGCCCTCCTTCTGCAGCTTCTCCAGCGACGGAACCACCACCTGCAGGAGCTGCAGGATGATCGACGCGGTGATGTAGGGCATGATGCCCAGGGCGAAGATGGCGATCCGCCCGAGCCCGCCGCCCGAGAAGAGGTTCAGCAGCCCGAGGATGCTGTTGCCGCCGAGGTCCTTCTGGATCGCGTTGACGGCTGAGTTGTTGATCCCGGGGGCCGGGATGTGCGTCCCCAAGCGGTAGAGCGCCAGGATGCCGGCCGTGAACAGCAGCTTCTTGCGGATGTCATGGACCCTGAAAGCGCTGAGGATCGTCCCGATCATCGCGCGCCCTGGCTCACGATCCTTCGATCAGCTGGCAGGTGCCGCCGGCTGCTTCGATCTGCGCTCGCGCGGCGCCGCTGAACCCGTGCGCGTGCACGGTGAGCGACTTGGTCAGCTCACCCTTGCCGAGGACCTTGACCGGAATGCCCTTGCGCGTGGCGAGCCCTCTGGCCGTCATCGCCTCGAGCGTCACCGACGCACCGGCGTCGAACCTCGCCTCGAGGTCGAGCAAGTTCACGGCCTGGGTGTGCGTGCGGAACGGCTCGAACGGCATCGACTTCTTCATGTGTGGCCCGCGGAGCTTGCGCATCCGCATGTGGATCGGGTTCTGGCCGCCCTCGAAGCGCGCACGGTCCTTGGCGCCCGAGCGCGAGCCGTAGCCCTTCTGGCCGCGACCCGAGGTCTTGCCTGTGCCCGACCCTGCGCCACGGCCGACGCGCTTGCGGGGCCGGCGGCTGCCGGGCGCGGGCTTGAGGTTATGCAGCCCGATCCGCTCCTCGGCCTCGCTCACGACGACTCCTCGACCTCAACGAGATGCCGGACCTTGTCGATCATGCCGCGGATCTGCGGCGAGTCCGCATGCTCCACCGAGTGCCCGATCCGCCGCAGCCCCAGCGAGCGCAAGGTCGCGAGCTGCTTCTTGTCACACCCGTTCCGAGACTTCCGCTGCGTGACGCGAAGGCCACTCACGAGCTCTCACCGGGCTCCGGGCTGGGGTCCACGACCGAGCTCGGGGCGGACGCAACCGGAGCCAGCTCAGGCTCCGGCGGGACGGCTGACGCTTGCGGGCCATTGGGCTCCGCGGCGAGTACGGGATCCGAGGTCAGCGCATCGCCACCCGGCTCCGGGCTCGGGTCCACGGCAGCCGGCTCGGGGTCGCCGGCAGCGGCGGGCTCCCCAGCCTCGGCTTCCGAGCCATCAACGGGGGTTGAGTCGCCATTCGAGACCAATTGCGTAGCGGTCTCGGATGGCGACTCAACTCCCGAAACACGCTCAGTAAGCCCAAGCACCTGGTTGACCGTGAGACCACGAAGCTTGGCCACCTCCAACGGTGTGCGCAGCGACTCAAGACCAGCCATCGTCGCCTTGACCAGGTTGATCGGGTTCTGCGAGCCGAGGCTCTTGGAGAGGATGTCGGTGATCCCCGCGAGCTCGAGCACCGCGCGGACGCCGCCGCCGGCGATCACGCCGGTACCGGGCGAGGCGGGCTTGAGGAACACGCGGCCCGCGCCGAAGATGCCCATCGTCTGGTGGGTGATCGTCGAGCCGTGCTTGGGCACGCGGTAGAGGTTCTTCTTGGCCCGCTCCACGCCCTTCTGGATCGCGACGGGAACCTCGTTCGCCTTGCCGTAACCGATGCCGACGACATCGCGCTCGTCTCCGACGACGACGAGCGCCGTGAACGAGAATCGGCGGCCGCCCTTGACGACCTTGGCAACGCGGTTGATCTCGACCACGCGCTCCTGCAGGTCAAGTCCGGCGGATGAGACTGAGCGATCGGTGAGCATCGAGCTTTCCAGGGTAACCGAGTTGGAACCTTTAGAACTTCAGGCCGCCGCCACGGGCGCCGTCTGCGAGCGCCTGTACGCGTCCGTGGTACTGGTATCCGCCACGGTCGAACACGGCGCTGTCCACGCCCACCGCCTTGGCGCGATCCGCAAGCACCTCGCCGGCGCGACGCGCCTGGTCCATCGCGGCCAGGCCGCGGAGGTCGGGCTCGGTCCAGTTGACGGCGACGATGGTGGTGCCGCTGTCATCATCGATGAGCTGGGCGGAGATGCCGCGGTTGGAGCGGAAGACCGAGATCCGGGGGCGCTGCGCGCTTCCGCGCACCTTCGCGCGCACCCGACGGCGGCGGCGCAGGCGACGTTGGGGCGGTGACTGAACGGTCATGCGCGCTTGCCCACCTTTCTGGGGACGTACTCGCCCTCGTAGCGAATCCCCTTGCCCTTGTAAGGCTCGGGCTTGCGCTGCTTACGGATATAGGCGGCGATCTCGCCGACCTGCTGCTTGGAAGCGCCCCTGACGACGATCCGGGTCGGCTGCGGGACCTCGAACTCGATGCCCTCGGGCGCCTTGACGGGCACCGCGTGCGAGTACCCGAGCGCGAGCTCGAGGTCGCGGCCGCGGAGGTGGGCTCGATAGCCAACGCCCTGGATCTCCAGGCGCTTCTCGAACCCGTTCGTGACACCCTCGACCATGTTCGCGACGAGCGAACGGGTCAGGCCGTGGAGCGCACGGTGCTGGCCGCGGTCGGTCGGTCGGGTGACGACGAGCTCGTCGCCCACCCGTGCGACGGTGATGTCGCGAGGGATGCGCTCGAAGAGCTCGCCCTTGGGCCCGTTGACCGTGACGCGATCGGGCTCGATCGCGACGGTTACGCCCGCGGGCACGGGGATTGGCTGTCTACCGATTCTCGACATGGCTCACCAGACGGTAGCGACGACTTCGCCGCCGACGCCCTGAAGGCGTGCCTCGTGCCCGGTCATCACGCCAGATGAGGTCGAGATGATCGCCGTGCCCATGCCTCCCTGGATCCTCGGGATGTGCTGGTGGTCGACGTAGGTGCGGCGGCCGGGCCGCGACACTCGGCGCAGGCCCGAGATCACGGGCTTGCGGTCGTCGGTGTACTTGAGGGTCACGGTGATGCTCTCTCCGGGATTGCCCGCGCTCGGCGGAGCGATCTCGTAGCCCGTGATGTAGCCCTGCTCGACGAGGATGCGGGCGAGCTCGCGCTTGAGCTTCGACGAGGGCATGATCACGTGCTCGTGCTGGGCCTGGGCGGCATTGCGCAGGCGCGTGAGGAAGTCCGAGACTGGGTCGGTCATCGACATGCGATCACCACGAGCTCTTCGTCATTCCCGGGACATAACCGTTGTGCGCGAGCTCGCGCAGGCAGATGCGGCAGACGCCGAACTTGCGGTAGACCGAGCGCGCGCGGCCGCAGCGCCGGCAGCGGGTGTACCCCCGGGTCGGATATTTCGGTGTCCGCTGTTGGCGGACGCGCTGTGAAGTCTTCGCCATGTCGTCCTTAGTTCTGTGTGGTCGTGGCCGCCGGGCGGCCTTCCTTCGAGAATGGCATCCCGAGCGCCTCGAGCAGAGCGAATGACTCGGCGTCGCTCGCGGCGGTCGTGGTGATCGTGATATCCAGGCCGCGGACCTGGTCGACCGCGTCGTAGTCGACCTCGGGGAAGATGATCTGCTCGCGGACACCGATCGAGTAGTTACCGCGCCCGTCGAAGGAGCGCGGGTTGAGACCGCGGAAATCGCGGATCCGCGGGATCGCGATCGACATCAGGCGATCGAGGAACTCGTACGAGCGCTCGCCGCGCAGGGTCACGGCGAGGCCGACGGGCATCCCCTCGCGCACCTTGAACTGGGCGATCGACTTGCGCGCGCGCCGCACGTTGGGCTTCTGACCGGTGATCGTGGCGAGCTGCTCGCTCGCGGCGTCGAGCATCTTCGAATCCTGCTTGGCATCGCCCACGCCCATGTTCACGGTCACCTTCTCGATCCGTGGCGCCTGCATCGGCGTCGCGTAGCCGAAGCTCTGCATCAGCGCAGGGCGGATCTCCTCGAGGTAACGGGTCTTCAGTCGTGCGGACATCGCTCAGTCGATCCTCGTGGCGGTGCGCTTCGCCATTCGGTAGCGCTTGCCTTCGTGGACCTCGATCCCGACGCGGGTGGGCTTCCCGTCGGAGGGATCCACGAGCATGACGTTGGAGACGTGGATCGGGCCCTCCTTCTCGATCACGCCTCCGACCTGCCCGCCGCGGGTGCCGGACACCTGTTGCGGACGCTGGTGGCGCTTGACGATGTTGAGTCCCTCGAC
>PMOY01000328.1 GCA_003165655.1 Solirubrobacterales bacterium | reverse complement strand
AGCCGAGCAGCATGACGCGCTCGTCCCCGGCGGCGAGCCGACGGACCGTGTCGACGTATTGGTCGGAGTGGGAGGACCCGCCGGCGATCGCCAGTTGGAAGTCCCCTTGCACACGTGAGAAGGCATCAATCAGCAGATGGACCTGCTTCTCCGGGACAATCCGCCCAAGGAAGAGTGCAAAGGGGCGATCTCCGAGGCCCGCGATGGGTTCAGAGTTCGTCATGCCGGAGAGGTCGACGCCGTTTGGAATGTAATGGGAGTCGCGTCCGTAGGTCTCCATCAACAGCCCGCGGAGCACGCGCGAGACCACGATCGTCTCGTTGGGGACCGTTGAGGCCATCCGCGCTGCGAGGCGAAGCACCGCTCTGGCGAGTGGCCCCCACTTCTCGCGCTTCCAATCCATCCCCTGGATCGTGACGACGGTCGGGATCCGCCTGAGCTGCGGCAGCCAGGACAGCAGCGAGGGTCCCGTGGCGTGGAAGTGCACGAGGTCGTAACGGCCGCGAGTAACGGCGTGAGCGGTCGCGAGCCCGGTGTGGCTGATCGCTTCGAGATGCTTGGTGTTGATGTGGCCAAGAGGAATCTGAGTTACGCCTTCGTCCAGCCGCAAGCTGGGGTTGCAATATCCCCGGCGCCCGTACACGGTCACCCGGTGCCCACGCTTGACTAGCGCGCGTGAGAGCCCTTCAACGCCCACCTCCACGCCGCCGTCACCGGCCGGTAGACCCCGGGTGCCGATCATCGCGATGGATAGCGGTGAGTCGCTATTAGGCGAGTTGGTGCGCTTCAAGGGATCGTCCGTGACGGTCGCCGCACAGGACGGACGTCACGATCTAATGTTGAGAGCACATCTATATTCTACCGGTCGTGCTGGTGGACTGGAGGAAGACGCTATTCGTCACCGAGCTTTCGGACCACGGTGACGAAGGAATGCGCAACTGGATCAATATGGCCGACCGGGTTTTGAGCGACCGGGGCCATCAGACGGAGGTAGTCCGTCTGGAAGGCGATCCTCGCTGGTCGTCGCTCCGGCCTAGAACCTTTCACTCCATGCGGCGTGTGGCACCCGACGTGTTGGTGTATGTGCCCTATTCGGGGCTGACATCGAAGGCGTTGCTCCGTCACCTGGTGCTCCGTACTGCATCCGGATCACCCCCCGACATTCTCGTCGCCCTCCAGTCCAACTCGGCGGTTCGCAAGCTGCCCCGGGGCGTCGCTCCGACGCTCGGGGCCTATGCCTCGGAGCGCCTGCGCAGCGCCCATCGTGAGGTTGCCCGCGATAGCTGTGTGCTCCCGCCCGCCGTGAACTCCGCGCGGTTTCGACCCCCCGATGATTCGCGCTCTCGGATACGAGAGCAGATCGGCCTGCCCAATGGCAGGCCGGTCGTGCTGCATGTCGGCCACCTGCGCCGGTCACGAGGGCTGGAGCCGCTTGCCAAACTAGCTGCCGAGGGCAACGTAAACGTCGTGGTGGTTGCCAGCACCGCCACAGAGCCCGAGGTAGACGTCGAGGCGAGCCTTCGAGATGCTGGCGTCCTCGTGAAGCGCGAGTTCCTGCCCGAGATCGAGCGGTGGTATCAGGCCGCGGACGTGTATGTTTTCCCCGTCACGGACTTACAGGGCTCGATCGAGATCCCGCTCACCGTCCTTGAGGCGATGGCATGTGGGATCCCCGTCGCCACCGCGCCGTTTGGAGGGCTACCGAGTCTTTTCGCCCGGACCGAGAGCTTGCGCTTCGCTCCAGCAGCGCAGCTCGCTGCAACGGCGCAGGAGATGGTCGGAGTCGATGGTTTTCCAAATCGCGCCGTGGTAGAGGGAATGAACGAGAGTGCTCTTGCGGATGCGTTGGAGGACATACTCGCGCGTGTAGGCGGTCATGAGTGAGCTGATCGCCTTGTGCGGGATCGACGGTGCCGGTAAGTCGACGCAGGCATCGCTTCTCCAGACGCGTCTCAGAGCCTCCGGGAGCTCCACGGAGGTGCTTTGGTGCCGCTGGGATCCGCTCCTCGCCCGCCCGGCGGTGCGACTGCTCGATCGGCTCTCGCGACGAGGCGGAGCAGGGGCTGGGATCTCCGACTCGAATGCTGACAATGGCGACAGCCGTCGTGCTCTGAAGCGCCGACTTCTATCCTCACGGCTTGTCCGCAAGCTGTGGATGATCCTGATGGTGCTCGACTATGGTCTCCAGGTCGCGCCACGGCTTTACGTGGCGCGCCGATCGGCCGACGTCGTCATCGTCGACCGCTATCGGCACGATGTGCTCATCGACTTGTCTGCCGGGGGAGAGCTCGTGAATACGCCGCCGGCTCTGCGCTGGCTCCTCCCCGAGCCCGATCTGATCGTCATTCTTGACGTTCACGAGGAAATCGCGCTCTCGCGTAAGCCCGAGAGCCCGGACCTAACATACCTCGAGGACCGTCGCCAGCTGTATCGTCAGCTGGCTCTGGGCTCGGCTGCGATACTCATCGACGCGAGCGAAGCCAGCGACGTCGTGAGCGAGTCGGTGTTTCATGCGATCGTGACCAATCAGGCTGCGCGGACACATAAGTGAGTAAGCCGCTCATCGTCCTCGGGATTGATGGACTCGACTGGCGCTACGTCGATGCGCACCGCAGCGACCTGCCCACGCTGGCCCGCTGGCCTGTGCTGGTACCGCTCGCATCAATCTTTCCTCCCGACTCGATCCCGGCTTGGACGACCATTTTCACCGGCGTTCCGCCCGGGGAGCACGGAATGCTCGATTCGATCGACTACCTCGACAGGCGCCCTGCGCAAGCCGCCGAGACGGCCGGCGAAGCTCTGCCTGAGCGGACCTTCTGGGACGAGGCGGGACGCCGCCAGAATCGAGTGTGCGTCGTCAATCCGTTTCTCGCCTACCCGGCATGGGATGTCAACGGCATGATGATCGCGGGTCCTGTCTTCGTCTCTGGGGAGGTCTCGTGTACGGGGATCGACCTCCACGACCTCGGCCGGATCCCCGAGCTCGGCGGGATCGTGTCTTTCCCGACGCCAAAGACGATGGGTTCGTTCGTCGACGAGACGCTAAGAGCGACCAGCGAGCAGGCCAACTTTGGCATGAAGATGCTTGAACGATCGCGGCCAGATTTGTTCTTCCTCAACATTCTGACGGTAGATCGGATGCAGCACTTCGCGTGGCGGTTCGCGGACACGGACGACCCGACCTATCCGGGGCCAAATCCTCACGCTTCAGCGATAGTGCGTACCTATCGCCTAATCGATTCGATCGTGGCACGCTACGCGCAGGAGGGACGCGTGCTCGTTTGCAGCGATCACGGCCACGGGCGCCGCTGTACGCGCATGATCTTCGTTGATGAGGTGCTGCGACGCGCTGGACTCATAGCCGAATCCACTCGGGCCCCGAGGGCGCTTTCCCCTGCCTACCTGATCGAACGGGCCAAGCGCATCGTGTTGAGTCTGACTTATCGCTTTGCCTTAGAGGTGCCCGCCTACAAGCTGGCACGAAGGCTTCCAGGCCGCAAAACGCTTAAGCAGTCGACATTCTCCAGCGACGCCCAATCCTCACCCGCACGCCTGTCACGGCTGTTCGGGCG
>PMOY01000051.1 GCA_003165655.1 Solirubrobacterales bacterium | reverse complement strand
GTCAGCGCGATGGTGATCTACACCTTCGTGTCTCAGCTCGGGCACTGATCGCTAGGCTGCGTGACGATGCCGCTCGCCGATGCCTTCCAGGAGGTCGTGGAGTCGCTGTCCGACGACTGGACCGATCTCGAGNNCAGCCCTACTCCAAGCACGACTGGCACTGGCGGCTGCTCGTCGCGCACAGGTTCGGCCACGCCGCCTCGGCATCGGCCGTGCACACGGCGCTGAAGCTCCTCGACGACGCCGGCATCGCGGGTGAGCTCGCGCTGCGCGAAGTGCGTACCGGGCGGGTCGAGGTCACGCAGATGTGGGGCCGCACCGAATCGGTGCGCGAGGAGCAGCGCCTGCTCCGCGCGCAGTAGCGCCGCGGGGGGCTAAGAGCCCACGACGAAATTATTGACGGCTTGTCCGGCCACACCCCGGCGGCGCTGGACGCCGCCCGCGATGCGCAACCTGCCAGAGGCACGCCTGCGCTCGCGTGCGACCCCCAGCATCCACGGGTCGACCGTCCAATTCCGGCACTAATTTCGTCGCGAACCCTAGCGCTCGGCGAGCGAGAGGAACCGCGGGTCGAACATCCGCGCCACATCGGGCGGGTGGCTGACGATCCGGAAACGGGCCTCCCACCGGGCCCAGGCGCGCAGCACCGGCAGGTCGAGCTCGCCGACCTGGCCATCGGTTCCCGTGAAGATCGGGAGCTCGACGGTCAGCTCCTCGGAGACGAGCCTGGGATCGAGTCCCGGCACGAGCCGCTCGAGGTCGGCGGCGCCGGCCTTCGGGTTCGACACGGTGAATCTGTAGCCGCGCACGAGCGCCCTGACGACGTCGCCGGCGAGCGCAGGATCGTGACGAAGCGTCGAGCCCGTGGCGCACAGCACGAGCTCCGGGTAGGACGGCGCGCCGTAGTCGTAGACCTGGAAGACGTGAAATCCCGGGCGCGCATGCGGCAGTGCGACGCCCTCGTCGTTCCAGAATGCCGTCGCCGCCGCGACCCGTCCGGAGAGGAGGGCGGGGACCGCGTTGAAGCCGATCGTGATCTCATGCAGCTTGCGGGGGTTGCCGCCCGCGCCTGCGACGACCGAGTCGAGCACCGCGTAGTCGCTCGGGTCGCCGGTGACGCCGACGGTCCTGCCGTCGAGCTGGCGCGGACTCCGGATGCCGGGCTGCGCGATCACCGCCGCGAGCGGACGCTCGACGATCGCCATGATCCCGACGATGTTCTCGCCGCGCTCGCGGGCAATCGCCAGGTCGTGGATGTCGAGGATGGCGAAGCTGACTCGGCCCGTCTCGAGCAGCTGGATCGCGTCGGTCGAGGCGGCCGGAGCGATCACGTGCAGGCGGACGCCTGCGTCGACGTCGTAGGAGCGCGCCAGCGCCGAGTAGATGCCCGTGTGCACGGCGTTCGGGGTGAAGTCGAGGATCAGCGTCGCGTGCCTCAGCGAGCGTGATTCCCGTGTGGCCGAGGACCCGCAGCCCGCGAGCGCGAAGATCGTGGCGGCCAGCAGGGCGAAAGCGCGAAGCCGCATGGCGGCGGAGCATAGGCGCCCAGGGTCACGCGGAGCGCCGCTGTGCCCCGGACCCGCCAGAGAGCGCGGAATCACCACCAAACACGCGGCGCAGCCGCCCATCGAAAAGCCGGCCGTCGGCCCCGCGTAGAATCCTCAACGCGCATGCGCCGCCGGGTCACGTTCAGCAGGAACATCACGCTCTCGCTGTCACGCACCTGCCGGTGCTACTGCAAGTACTGCGCCTTCGCGACCCACCAGCCGCACCTGCATGCGCCAGACGAGGTCGAGCAGATCCTCGACCGCGCCGCGCGCCGCAACGTCAAGGAGCTGCTCGTCCTCACCGGCGAGAAGCCCGAACACAACGTCGCCGTGGCCGCGCGCCTGCGCGATTACGGCCACGAGGACTTCACCGCGTACGTGTCCTGGGCGTGCGAGCGCGCGCTCGAGCGCGGGATCCTGCCGCACACCAACCTCGGGGTACTCGACGGGCAGGACCTGGCGCGGCTGCGCGAGGTGACCGCCTCCCAGGGGTTGATGCTCGAGTCGATCTCCGAGCGTCTGATGGAGACGGTGCATGCCGGCTCGCCGACCAAGCACCCGTCGCGCCGACTCGCGACGATCCGCGCGGCCGGGGAGCTGCGGATCCCGTTCACCAGCGGAATCCTCGTCGGGATCGGGGAAACCGAGGAGGAGCGGATGGCCTCGCTGCAGGCGCTCGCCGACGTGCACGCCGAGTACGGCCACATTCAGGAGCTGATCCTCCAGAACTTCGTTCCCCACCAGAGCTACTACGGCCGCGAGCCGGCCGAGATCGCGACGGCGGTGGCCGAGGAGTATTGGCGGACCGGCGTCGCGAGTGGACCCGAGCTGGACGCGCCGCCGTGGGCGTGCGAGGTGACGATCGAGGACATGAAGCGGTTGATCGCGGAGGCGCGGAGGCTGCTGCCGGGGGTGGGGATTCAGGTGCCGCCCAACCTGTCTGACTGGTGGATCGAGCTCGTGCGCGGCGGTGCCACCGACCTCGGCGGCCTGAGCGCGAACGGCGACCACATCTCGCCCGAGCACCCGTTTCCGAGCCCGCACCAGGCACGCAAGCTGCTCCAGAGCGAGGGATTCGCGCTGACCGAGCGCCTGTGCGTGTACCCCGAGTACATCGACCCCGAATGGGTCGCGCAGGGCGTCCTCGACGTGATCAAGACGAGCTACTGGTCGTTCATCCCGCGTCGGGGCTCGGGGCGCCGCCAGGAGCTGAGCGTGGCCGACGACGTCGCGCCGCGGGCGATCGAGCGTGGTCGCGACGGCGCCGCACTGACCCCTGAGGAGCTGACGGCGCTGTTCTCCGAGCGCCGCCCCGCTGTGATCGAGGAGATGCGCGCCGCCGCCGACGAGCTCCGCTCGGAGCTCGCGGGAGAGACGGTCACGTTCGTCGTCAACCGNNGTCGGCTGCGCGTTCTGCGGCTTCGGCCAGGGCAAGCGCTCGCCCGACGCGTACGAGCACCCAGAGCAGGAGTTCGTGCGCCGCGTGCAGGAGGCCGTCGATTTCGGCGCCACCGAGATCTGCATGCAGTCGGGAATCCATCGCGACTGGGGCCTCGAGGATTACGAGAAGTGGCTGCGGCTGGCGCATGTGACGGCGCCGCACATCCATCTGCACGCGTACTCGCCGATGGAGGTCGCTCACATGAGCGACATCACGGGGCTGCACGCGACCGAGGTCTTCGAGCGGCTGCGCGAGGCCGGGCTCGGCTCGCCGCCCGGCACCGCCGCCGAGGTGCTCCAC
>PMOY01000001.1 GCA_003165655.1 Solirubrobacterales bacterium | reverse complement strand
GCGGTCTGACGATGGGCGACGACGCCCGAGAAGTTGTCGGTCAGACTCGGCAGCAGGCCCGGTACTCCGGAGAGCGCCTCGGGGTCGGCGACCGACTGGGTGACGACGATCACCTGACCTCCGTGGCTGCGGCCGCGTTGCAGGATCGCGACCGCGCGACTGGCCGCCATCTTGATCACGGCGCCGAACTCGTCGAGCATCAGCGTCCACGGCACACCGGCCTGGCCGGCGGCGTCGTGGAGGTCCGCGAGGGCAAGCACGGTCATGGCGGCCGCCTCGTCGGGCATGACGTCGGCGTGCATCCGCCACATCACGACCGCCCGGGCCCGGAGCGCGTTGACCAGACTCACCCCGACCGCGTCGCCGTCGGGCGTGATCCTCGGCGTCACGATCTCGCGGTTCGCGAGCGCCAGCGCGACGTGCAGGCGGGCGGAGCCGCCGGACAGGTCCTCGCTGCCCTTGCGCGAAGACACGTACGCGCCATGCTCGTCCACGCGACGGATCAGCTGGCGGTGCTCCTCTCCGAGTCCATGCGCCACGCCCTTCAGCGCCTCGAAGTGCTGCGGATGACAGGCGTCGATCAGGAACGGGATCGACGGTGGCCACCGATCAGCGGCGTGCAGCACCCGGCAAACGGTGTCGAGGTGCAGGCGGAGAACGTCGTAGTAGTAGGGCTCGGACTGCTTGATCGGCTCGACCGCCCGGGCGGCGACCTGGGCGGGGGTGCCCCACAGCGGCTGGTAGCGATCGCTGGCCGTGTCCAGCGGGTCGATCAAAACGAACGGGACCCCGGCTGCGGCCGCCAGCCGGCTCATCTGCTCGACGTCCTCCTGGTCGCCCTTCTGGTCGAGGATGAGCAGCGCCGCGCCTTGCGTGAGGGTCCGCGCAGCGAGGACGCGGCGCATCGTGGTGGTCTTGCCGGAACCGGTCGCTCCGCAGACGAAGATGTGCTGTCCCTCGCCGAGTGGCAACCGCGTCCCGTCGCGGTCGGCATGGCCCATTGGCACGTACGCGACGTGATCGGGCCACGGCCGCCGGTGCACGAGCTCGCCTTGGGAGCGGAGGTAGGTTCGCTCGCCCGGCCGCCGCGGCGGCGCTTGTTGCCATAGCCACCGACGTGCCTGCTCGTGGGAGCGCAGCTCCTCGCCGGCGCCGAGGTCCGCGAGCCGCATCCGCCGACCGTGGGTCGCGGATGTGACGGCGAACGCGCAGACCGGGGCGACACCTATCACGGCCCCCCAAGCGCGGAATGCAACCGCCACGCCGAGGACCGCAACGGAGACAGCGGCCGGCGCGTAGAAGTTGCGCGCCGAGAGCGTCGTAAAGCGGCGCGTGACCCAAGCGCACAGCGCGCCAAAGGCGCCGAACGCGAAGATCCCCACGACGTCGGCGAGTACGCCGACCGAGCTCACCGCATTGCTCCGGCCAAAGCCGTTTCAGCGGCCACTTCCGCGCGCTCCGCGAGCGCTAATTCCTTGACCGTCTCGAGCAGCTCGACACGGAGGCCGCCGTCCTCCAGATGCAGCCCGACAAGCGCGGCCTGGCTGACCACCAGCTCGCGAATCGCGTCGTCCCCACACACGTACACGCACGCCCCGGAGCGTCCCGTCGCGATCCACCTCGTGTGCAGACCAAGGATCGCCCGCAACCTTGCCTTGGACTTTCTCGCCAGCTCGACCTCGATCGCCGCCGGGCGCCGGCCCGGCACCACGCCCACGAGATCCGGCCGGTGCACCACCCGTCGTCCCGGGCCAACGCTCAGCTCACCGCTCCAGCCGTCATCGAGGAGCATCTCGCGAGGCGCGAGCATCTCGCGGCGCCGCACGGTCAGCCATGCAGCGGTCCACGCGCATCCGGCCAGATGAGCCCACCATGTCGGAGCCGGCTCGGGAGCCGGCACCACTGACACCTCGGCCACCTGGACGCCGAGTCGTGTGGCGAACAGCAGCGATCCACGGCCGCGCTTCGTCGCTGTCCGCTCGACCCAACCGGCGCGCGTCAGCCTTGCCGCGTGTGACCGTGCGGTGCCAGGGTGCCATCCCATCGCGCATGCCCACGCTTCCACCGGAGCCGGTCCTACCCTCGCCAGCCAGCACAACCCTTCCACCGTCGCCGGACCCGGACCCAGCCGCCGACTCATCGCCGGACCTCCCCCACCGACGACCGGCACCGCATCACCAACGGTCCTGTCTTTGTCGTTGCCTTTGACCTTGACTTTGATGTTTTTCTCATCTCATCTCTCCTGCTTCTCATGCTTGAACAGATCCCAGACATCACTTTCAAAGTGGCCCCCGCCCCTGTCTTCACCAGCTGACTTTGGTGAGAGATCCCGACTACCCGAATGACCTCGTGGAGGGCGGGTAGTCGGGATCTCTCACCCCACCAATCCCCAGTGCTGACGGGGGCGGGGGCCACTCCATGTGCCGCACAACGAGCGGCACTTTGTGCGGCACTTTCAGCGGCACTTCCTGACGGGGTGTTCCACGTAGAACATCCGCGCGAGCGCTCGGCGAGCGGCCGGCGTGAACGCATCACAGCGCCGTCACATCCCCGCCGAGGATCCGCGCAAGGCGGTCGGCTCCGGCCTGGTCCAGGATGATCTGGAAGCCGCGCCGATGCGGCCTCGCCCGCGCCTCGCAACCGGTTGCGTTGGTGATCGCGTCCTGAAGCTTGGCGGCTGCGGCGCACTGGTCCGGGTCCTCGATGCGACGCGGTGTCGCCGGCTCGGCGCCGCGACTGATCTCGGCCTCGAGCACGCGGACCGACCACCCGCCCTCAGCCGCGCGGCGGGCGAGGACGCGCCGGCGGTGATGGTCCGGCTCGGCAAGCAGCGCCTTCCCGTGCCCCTTGCTGAGCGCTCCAGAGTCGATCAGGTCGACAGCCTCATCGGGCAGATCGAGCAGCCGCACCGTGTTGACGATGTCCGCCCGGCTGCGACCCAACCGCTTCGCCAGCACCGCGCCGGTCATCCGGAGGTCGCCGAGCAGGACGGCGAGCGTCCTTGCCTGCTCGATCGCCGTCAGGTCCTCGCGCACGACATTCTCGATCAGCGCGAGCTCGAGTGAGCCTGCCTCGTCGAGGGCGCCGTCGACCAGCACCGGGATCGTTTCCTCTCCCGCCAGCTCGGCGGCGCGCCAGCGGCGCTCGCCGGCAACGAGCTCGTACTCGTCGCCGGCGGGGCGCACGATCACGGGCTGCAGAACGCCCCGCTCTCGGATCGAGTCGGCCAATGACGCCAGCGCCGACTCGTCGAAGCGCCTACGAGGCTGGGCGGGGTTCGCGTGGATCTGAGCGAGCGGGATGTCTCTCAGGCGGCCTCCGCCGAGACCGCCGTTGACTACGACCGACGAGCTGGAGCTGTGCTCGTCGCGAGCGGTGTTCCCGGCGGCGAGCGGGTCATCGACCCGGAGGCCACGTCGGTGGATCGGGCTCATCGTGCCGCCCTCCCGGCGAGGAGCTCGACGACGTCGTCGTAGGCAAGCGCTATACAGCTGTCGGGCGCCAATGTCGCGACCGGGACGCGCGCCGCCGCGGCCTCTGCAACCAAGGCCGACCGCAGGCGGATCCGCGCGACAGGTGGCAGCCCAGCCGCCGTCAGCTGGTCCTCGACGGTACGGCTGCTGACGCGTGTTGGACTCCAGCGCGTCACGACTGCGATCAGCAGCGGCGCCTCTCCCCCAAGGCGCTTGGCGAGCTTGGCGATCGTGACACGAAGCTCGAGGATGCCGTGCACCGCGCCCTCGTCCTCCGCGCTGACAGGTGCGATCACCGTGTCGGCGCAGACCAGCGCGTTGACGGTTAGAAGGCCGAGATTCGGGGGCGTGTCGATCACCACCTCGTCGTACTCCTCGATCAACGGCTCGAGTGCGTCGTGCAGGAACCGCTCGCGACCCAGCTCGCCGACGAGGCTCATCTCGACGCCGGCCAGTTCGCCGGCGGCCGGAATCACGTCGACGCCGTGCACGCCTCGCACGATCGCGTCGGTCGCGCTCGCTCGCCCAGCGAGCACGTCGACCAGGTTCACACCCAGCGAACGGGCATCGACCCCAAGCTGGCGGGTGAGCGCGAACTGCGGGTCCGTGTCGACGACAAGGACCCGTCCACCGCGGCGGGCGACCAGCGCCCCGATGTTCGCGGCTGTAGTCGTCTTGCCTACGCCGCCTTTCTGATTCGCCACCACAGTGACCATCACGACACCTCCTGTTGGTTGATACGCGTAGTCGGCGCGGCTAGCGCCGGACGTTCGTCCTGTCGCCCGAGCGCTCTGCGCTCGGGCTCATCAGCGAGCCGAAGCTCGCGCGACAGCTGTTGCGAACAGCGAGTCAGCAGCCGACCGAAGCGATCCCGAACCCACGACCACGTAGCCGCCGGCGCAGCCACGACCAGCGCGCCGCTCGTGTCGATCGCGATCAGCTCAAGCGGCGCCAGCCAGATCTCGAACTGGCTCTCGCCGACAGCCTCGAGCAGCAGCGTGCGGACTCGCTCCCAGTCGCCGCGGTCGGCGACGCCGGGCAGCCCGAGGCCTCGACGGACCTCGTCGAGGTCGACGCGGACCCCGCGAGTCCGCTTGCGACCACGCTCGCTGAGGAAGGTCTGCTCGATGATCACCGAGCCGAGCAAGCTCCCCCCTTCAGGGGGGCTGGGGGGGACTTTTTTGGTTCTGGGGTTCTGGGGTTCCTTTCCCGCGCGCGCGTTGGGCGCCGGGGTTTCTGCCGGGGTTCATCGAAAAGTGTCCGATCCTGACCGCCCTTTTCAGCGGAAACCCCGGTACCAACCGGACACTTCTCGGCCGAAACTGTCCGATCCGTACCGCCCTTTAGGTCGAAAACCCCGGTACCGACCGGACAGTTCTCTGCGGAAACTGTCCGATCCGTACCGCCCTTCTTGGCGTCCGCGTCAGGCGGCTCGAGCCGCGCACTCACCGTGATGCTCGGCCCCGTCGCTGCAATCAGCGGCCTGGCGCCTGGTGGGGGCGGCACCCGCTTGGTCGCGCGCGACGGCTCCGCGCCGTCCCGCAGACGCGGGTCGGGGACGCTCCACACGTTCCGTAGGCCGCGCCCCCCGAGGCCGCTCGTCTCGAGCACGAGCTCGCCTGAAGCCAACAGCGCTTGGCGCGCGCGCCGGTAGGTTCGGTCGGTCATCCCGGCAGCGCCGCACAGCTGCTCGGTCGAGACGTCCCGGACCATGCCGTCCTCGCCGGCGATCGCCGCCATCGTGGCGAGCAAGAGCCGAGCGGGCCCTGCAGCATGGCTGTAGCCGAGCACCGCCTCGAACAGCTCGACGTTGATCCCACCGTCCCACCACGGACCCGTGTCCGCGAACGTGAGCGTGATCGTGCTTGCCCTCCCCCGGCCGGTCGCCCGCTCCTCGACCGCGACCAAGCCGCGACGCACGAGCTCCTCACGCGCCTCCTGGTAGCGGCTGCGGCGCAGGCCGGCGCGCGCTGCGGCCGCGGGCGCGCCGGGCCAGGCCCGGTTCTCCCGATCGGCGAAGCTCGCCAGCGAGAGCGCGACGAGCCGCTCACCGGACGCCAGGTCCGGTCGTGCGATCACGGCGGCGATCGCCTGCCGGCTCACGACGACCCTCCACTGCACCGCAAGCCGCCGCGAGCCGAACGAGCAGCGCGCGAATCCGAATCCGGGCGTGTGGATTCCGTCCCCGAGAGCGGTAGGATGTGGGCACACTTTTCACGTAGCTGGTCACGGAACGCCGGGCGGCAACCCGGCGCTTCGCGTTTAAGGGGTGCTCTCACGGCGGCCCCCTCGGCCGAGCTGCGCCGA
>PMOY01000258.1 GCA_003165655.1 Solirubrobacterales bacterium | reverse complement strand
GCCGCACGGCGATTCGCGCCGCACGGCGATTCGCGCCGCACGGCGATTCGCGCCGCACGGCGATTCGCGCCGCGTGGTGATTCGGGTCGCGGGCGGTCGTCCGCCGCGAACGCATATCCTGGCTACGGATGGATCTCGACCTCGCCGTTCGCTCGCGCCGCACGCACAAGGTGTTCGGCCCCGAGCCCGTCGGCACCGCCATGCTCGAGGAACTGTTCGAGCTCGCGCGGTGGGCCCCCAACCACCACGTGACCAACCCGTGGCGCTTCCACGTACTCGGCCCGCAGGCCCGCGCCGCGCTGGAGGAGGCGTCGGAGGCGGCGAAGCCCGGATCCGCAGTCAAGCTTCGCCGGGCCCCCACGCTCATCGTCCTGGCCACCGTCCGCGACAGCGACCCCTTCCAGGACCGCGATGACCTACTGGCGACCGCGATGGCCGGCTATGTGGTCCTGCTCGGCGCGCACGCCCGCGGGCTGGCGAGCTACTGGCGAACGCTGGCCGTCCTCGGCACCCCGGCCGGTCGCGCGGCAATCTCGCTTCCCGAGGGCCAGGAGCCGGTCGGCCTGCTGCACCTCGGCCAGCCGAGACAACGCCAGATCGTCCCCGAGCGAGCTCCGATCGGCGAGTTCGTCCGATATCTCGACTGATCGACGCGCGTAGGCCGATTCATCCCAGTTGCTCGGAGGGGGTGGTCACTGGTGGCCACCCCGTCATGAGCAGCGCCGCTCTATTTTCCAGGGTGGATGGGGGTGGGTGTTGTTGTGCCTTCGGTTTCTTGGTGGCGTAATTGCTTGGCGGTGGTGACGGCGTCCTGGCGGGTGTGGACTTCGAGTTTGCGGAGGATGTTCTTGACATGGCTATAGATGGTGCTTGGGGAGAGGACGAGGCGTTCGGCGATTTCTTGGGTGGTGCGGTGTTCGGTGAGGAGTTCGACGATCTGCCATTCGCGAGTTGTGAGGCGGCTGTTGATGGGTCGCCAGCCGGTGTCGGGTAGGGCTTGCAGGAGGCCTAGGAGTGATGTGGCGAGTCGTCGGGGGATGATCGCTTCGCCGTTGGCGGCGAGGGTGATGAGGTGCGCGAGGGCCGGCGGGTCTTGGTCTTTGCTGATGTATCCGATCGCGCCGGCGTGTAGTGCGGCGAGGGCGGTTTCGTCGTCCTCGCCGGCGGAGATCGTGAGGATCCGCGTGTGCGGTGCGGCGTGGTGGATCTTCGGGATGAGCTCGAGGCAGCCGTTGGGTGGCAGTGCGGTGTCGATGATGAGGATTGTGGGGTGGTAGTAGCGGGTGAGCTGGAGGGCTTCGCGGGCGTTGGTGGCGGCGGGGACAGTGAGGATCGCGCCGGCGTCGTGGAGCGCGTTGTGGAGCATTCGTCGCGCGAGGCCGTCCTGGTCGGCGATCAGGACTCGCGGGGGTTCTGTGCGGGTCGTGGGATCCTGGTTGGTGGTGCGGTGGTGGATCGTTCGGGTGCTCATCGGTGCGTCCCGTTGTGCGCGTGGGCGTGGGCGTGCTCGTGTGGGTCGAGCACGGGGCCGCGAGCGATTGTCGCCGCGGCGTGATCCCGGCGTTGCTCGGCGCGTTGGTAGGCCGCCTGGGCGCCGGCGAGGTCTCCTCGGTGGCTGAGCAGGAGCGCGAGCCCGGACGCCGCCCTCGCGTCGCCGCGCTGATCCGCGCGGCGGTAGGCCGCTTCGGCGCCAGCGGCGCCCCGTTCGCGGAGCATGACCGCGAGGCTGAACGCCCCGTTCGCGTCCCCGCGCTGGTCCGCGCGGCGATACGCGGTCTCCGCGCCCGCGAGGTCGCCTCGTTGGCTGAGCAGCGCGCCAAGCCCGGACGCGCCGGCCGGGAGCCCGCGCTGATCCGCACGCCGGTACGCCGCTTCGGCGCCTGCGAGATCGCCTCGTTCGCTGAGCAGAACCGCGAGGTTGAACGCGGCCTTCGCGTCACCGCGCTGATCCGCACGCCGGTACGCCGCTTCGGCACCGGCGTCGCCCCGCTCGCCGAGCAGGACACCGAGGTTGAACGCGCCCTTCGCGTCCCCGCGCTGATCCGCACGCCGGTACGCCGTTTCCGCACTCGCGAGATCGCCGCGCTCCCGCAGCAGCACACCGAGCCCCCAGGCGCCGGCCGGGAGCCCGCGCTGATCCGCACGCCGGTACGCCGCTTCGGCGCCCGCGAGATCGCCTCGTTCGCTGAGCAGAACCGCGAGGTTGAACGCGGCCTTCGCGTCACCGCGCTGATCCGCACGCGCGAACGCCGCCTCCGCGCCCGCCATATCGTTGCGCGACTCCAGCAGCAACAGTCCGAGATTGAACGCTCCGAGCCCGTCCCCGCGTCGATCCGCACGCGCGAACGCCGCCTCGGCGCCCGCCAGATCCCTACGCGCCTCGAGCAACAGCCCGAGATTCAACGCACCCGTCGCGTCCCCGCGTTGATCCGCCCGACGGTACCCCACCTCGGCATGACCCTGATCACCGTTTACCCCGCCCAACACGCCAACGCTCTGGTCGAGCGTTGACGGATCCTGCTCGAGTCCTGGCGGCCGGTTATCGCTCTCGGTCGCGGGTGAGGGAATCAACCGCTCACCACGCCGAGCAGCCCGCCGCTCACGCGTGTAGGACCACGCGAACACCACCAGCCCCAGCACGAGCCCGACCAGCACCAACCACAGCCAGCCACTCGAGGACGAACTCCCGCCACGACGCGCTCCCGCCACGGCCGGCGTCTGCGCGCTCTGGGGAGCCACACGGGCGGGTGCCTTCGGAGCCACACGATCGGGTGCCTTCGGGATTCGATGGGCGATCGTGTCGGGGGCGAGGTGGGTGATCGTTCCAGGACCGGCGATCCCGCTGACCCGCAGGCCATGCGCCACCTGAAAACGCCGGACTGCCTGCTCGGTCAAGGGCCCGTAACGCCCGTCGATCGGACCCGGCGCGTCTCCCACCCGCGCCAACGAGCGCTGCAAGGCGCGGACCCGCATCGACCCGCCCGAGCTGCCATATCCCGCCGACGGGAACAACGCCCCGCTCAACGACGCCACCGTAACCACACTGGGGATTCCGTCAACCGGCACGCCGTCAGCGGCCTGAAGACGCCCGACCGCCTGCTCGGTCAACGGTCCGTAACGCCCATCGATCGGACCGGGCGGATCACCCGCCCGCGCCAAGGAAACCTGCAACGCGCGGACCTGGGTCGACCCGCCGGGGCTGTCATAGCCCTCGCCAGGAACGACTCGCACAATTCCCCCAGCACCCGCAGAACCCAACGACCCCTTCGTGATCTGAGCATCCGACCGTGCGGTGCGTGAGCCACTCCCACGAGCCAACGCAACGCCCGAGCCAAGAACCAGCACAGACAACACCGAAACGACACATACCGCCAGTAGCGAACCGAGACCTCGTCTCATAAGTTCGTCCTTTCATTCGTGTGCGAAAGCGCCAGCGGGCGATCACGCCCACCGGCAAGAGCTCTGAGAACCTGGACTGGCGATCAGCCAGGGAGCTCTGCGAGCAACACGAACGGGGCCGGCGGAACGCGATCCGAGCCGACCAACAAACGCCAACAACCAACCATCAATGCCAAGACAAAGAAGAACAGCAGCGCCCCCGGACCCGGGCCACTACCACCCGAACCCGAACCCCCAGACGACGCCGATGAACCCGACCCTCCAAACGACGCCGACCCGCCGGCAGGAGTAGCGGCCGCGCCCGAGACCCCACGACGCACGGAGACAATCCGCTGCGAGCCACCCAGCCCACCCGCAGACGACCCACCCACCGCCGAAGCACCGGCGATCCGAGGCGCCGACACCGACCAAGCACCGAGCAATACCACCGCGCGATGCGCAATCGGCGAACCGACCGGCGAGAGGACGGGCGCGCTGGGCGCGGTGATCTGCGTGAGGACGGGCGCGCTGGGCGCGGTGATCTGCGTGAGGGCGGGCGCGCTGGGCGCGGTGAGCTGCGTGAGGGCGGGAGCGCTGGGCGCGGTGATCTGCTGCACCACGGGGGCGGCGGGTGCGGTGACCTGGTGCACGATCGGGGCGATGGGTGCGGTGATCTG
>PMOY01000379.1 GCA_003165655.1 Solirubrobacterales bacterium | reverse complement strand
TCGTCGCGCGCGACGAGGTTGATCTCGTCTCGCTTGAGCGGCCCTTCGAGGATCTGCCAGGCGTTGTAGTGCTGGCCGGTCGTAGCGATGATCCCCACGGGCTCGTTGGTCAGATCCTGTGGTCCCTGGACGTCGTCGCGGAAGCTGATGATCGTCTGCGACGCCACCGTCGCCCGCAGATAGGCGATGTGGGCGGGGCGAACATCGAACTGCTCGGCGCGATAGACGGCACCCCACTCGCACATCGCCCATGTGTCGTGCACGCGCTCGTTGAACAGCGGCAGGATCCCCTGGGCGCCAGGGCGATCGCGCGGCTGTTCGGGCGCGAACCGGACGTCGAGCCCGAGGCGCTCGAAGATGCCCTGATCGTGGGCGACCTTCTCCGGGACGCTGAAGACGCCGATGTCGAGCAGATTGATTGTGGTCGCGTCGGGCGCGAGGGTGGAGGTTGAACTCATGGCTGGTCCTTCCATTTCGGGGATCGTCTACGCGCTGACGGGGACGATCGTGGGGTCGATGATTTCGTCGTAGGACTTGGTGCCGAGCGCGAGATCTCGGTCCTGCATCCACTCGTAGGTCGCGTCAAACCGGGCGCGCGGGTAGGGGGAGGCGTGCACGAACCGGTGGAAGTGGGGATGCAGATCCTCGGGCGCGATTGGGTATCGGCGGGTGACGTAGTGCCGGTAGGCGTCACGGTCGGCGTTGATGATGTCGACGGCTTCGTTGATGCCGGCGACGAACCGCTTGACGTCCTCGCGCGGTATGTCGTCACCGACGATGGCGGCGCCGCGGAAGAAGTTGACCGCGACGAGGTGCGCGCCCTCGTTGAGCGCGAGGCTGATCAGCGGCTCCATCAGCACCGCCGCCGCGAGCTCACCCGACCGCGCCCCGACAAGCAGCTCGTACGGATCGTCGCGCGCGACGAGGTTGATCTCGTCTCGCTTGAGCGGCCCTTCGAGGATCTGCCAGGCGTTGTAGTGCTGGCCGGTCGTAGCGATGATCCCCACGGGCTCGTTGGTCAGATCCTGCGGCCCCTGCACGTCGTCGCGGAAGCTGATGATCGTCTGCGACGCCACCGCGGCGCGCAAGTAGGCGATGTGGCCCGGACGCTCGTCGAACTGCTCGGCGCGATAGACCGCACCCCACTCGCACATCGCCCACGTGTCGAGCACACGCCGGTTGAACAGCGGCAGCAGACCGGGGGCGTGGACGCGCCCCCTTTCATCCTCGGAGATGTACTTCACGTCGAGCCCGAGGCGCTCGAAGATGCCCTGATCGTAAGCCACGTTCTCGGGAACCCCGAACACGCCGCCGTCGAGCAGCTGGATCGTGGTCGCGTCGCGCGCGACCGTGGAGGTGGAGCTCATCGCTAGTTCCTTTCTCGGGGCAGCTACTGGCCAACGGCCTGGTCGGCTGCTGTGATCTGTGAATTCAGCGCGGGATCGGATACGGATCCGAGCACGCTCGCGGGGATCGGCTTGAGGAGTCCGGCCCCCGCCATCGTGTCGGCGACCGTCTTAAGGTTGCTCGGGTTGGTGGAGATCGGCTCGAGCTGGTAGGTGTTGTCCGCGAGCGTGACCTTGGCCAGCGCGAGCGGTAGCCCGGTCGCCTTGGCATAGAACGCGGCCCACCCAGCCGGATCAGTGCGGATCTTCGCTGCGGCCCGGATGTACCGGGTCATCAGGTCGGCCAATGCCGCACGCTTGCCCGGATCGTGGAGCGCGCTGGAGGTGGCCACGAAGTCGCCGTCGTTGGACCAGATCCCGCTGGCGTTGGCGACGACGTGCACCGGGTCGCCGATCGCCGCCTCGGTGGCCCACGGATCCCAGATTGCCCAGGCATCGATCTGCCCGGACTTGAACGCCTGCAGGCCCGTGTTGGGCTCGACGTTGACGAGCGTGACGTCCTTGAGCGTCAGGCCGACGCTCTTGAGCGCCGCGATCAGTAGTCCCTCGCCGGCGTTGCCCTCGAGGACCCCGACCCGCTTGCCCTTCAGGTCGGCGGGTCCCTGGATCCCGCTTGACTGCTTGGCGATGATCCTGAACGTGTTCGCGGACTCGGGGAGGTTCCCGATCGCTTTCAGGGGCGCACCGGCCGCCAGCCCCACGGAGAGCGCGGTGAGCGACATGTCGGCGGCGTCAACGTCGCCGGCGACCATCGCCGCGGTGATCGGCGGGGCGGCCGGGAAGTTGGCCCACTTCAGTGTGTATGGCGTGTTCTCCTCCCCGGCGAACCTGAGGATGTCCTGGAGGTTGTCGCCGATATCGCCGAAGGTGATCGTCACGTCCTTCAGGTCAGGGGCCTTCGCCGACGATGCCGATGTGTCCGCGGTCGCCTTGGCGCTCGAGCCACAGCCGGCGCATACGGCGATCACGGCGCACGCCATGACAGCGATGAGCGCGCTGGAGACGAGGCGATTGATATGCATTACAGCGTCCTTTCCTCGAGCGATAGGGAGATCAGTTGACGGGGGTCGCGCGACCCGCTGCCGACACCGAGCCGTGAGAGCAACGAGTCGCGTGTGGCTTCAAGATCCGGGTCTGTCCGCTGCCGTGGGCGTAGCGCTTGGATTGCGTAATCGCCCTCGATGCGACCGTTGACGAGCACCAATGCGCGGTCTGCCAGCAGCAGCGCCTCGTCGACGTCGTGGGTCACCAGCAGCACCGCGGGACGGTGGTTCTCCCAGAGACGGAGGACGAGGTCGTGCATCTTCATGCGGGTGAGTGCGTCCAGTGCGCCGAACGGCTCGTCGAGGAGCAGCAGCTCTGGCCGCCGCACGAGCGCGCGGGCAAGTGCGGCGCGCTGGGACTCGCCGCCCGAGAGCGTCTTCGGCCACGCATTCGCGTGACCGGACAGACCCACCTCCGCAAGCGTCTCGTCGACGCGCGCTGCGACGGCCTCGCGGTCGAGCCCCAGCGCGACGTTCGCCCGCACCCGCTTCCACGGCATCAGGCGGTGCTCCTGGAACACGACCGCCCGTCGCGGCGGTGCATCGATCGTCCCGGCGTCCGCCGGATCGAGGCCGGCGAGCGCGCGGAGGATCGTGGTCTTCCCCGAGCCGCTGGCGCCCAGCAAGGCAACGAACTCCCCGGGTGCGATGTCGAGGTCGACGTCCCCCAGCACAGTGCGACCGTCGAACGCGCGGCGCAGGCCGCGGACACGAACGCCTGCTGCCGGATCCTCGATCCATGCCGTCATGTCGACCGCCACGCGAGCACTCGGCGCTCCAGCGCGCGTACTCCGGCGTCCGTCAGCAGGCCCAAGATGCCGAACACCACGAGCCCGACGACGACGATGTCGGTGCGCAGGAAGTTCTGCGCATTGACGATCAGGTAGCCCAGTCCCGAGGTGGCGTTGATCTGCTCGCTGACGACGAGGACAAGCCAGGCGATCCCGGCCGCGTAGCGCAACCCGACGAGAAACGGCGCCATCGCCCCGGGCAGGATCACGTGTCGGATGATCTGCAGCCTTGAGAGCTCGAGTGTCCGGGCGGCGTCGAGCAGCTTGCGATCCGTACCGCGAATGCCGCTGTAGAGATTGAGATAGATCGGTATCGCTGTTGCCAGGGCGACGATGAACACCTTCGGGGTCTCGCCGATTCCGAACCAGATCACGATCAGCGGCACCATCGCGAGGATCGGCAGCGTGCGCAGCAGCTGCATCGAGCTGTCGATCAGGTCATCTCCCAGTTGGCCCAGGCTCGCGAGCACTGCGAGCCCGACGCCCGCCACGGTTCCGATCGTCAGACCGATAATCACGCGGCGGACCGAGATCAACATCGCGCTGGGCAACTGTCCGTCGCTGATCAGCTCTCGCGCCGTATGCAGCGTGTGCCACGGACTTGGGAGATCCTCGCTGGAGACGACTCCGAGTCCGGTCACCAACGCCCAGATCGCAAGCAGCGACAGCGGACCGAGCAACCGCCGGAAGCGCTTGAGGTGCCGCCGTCTGGCCCTTGCCTGGACGGGAAGCGCTCGCGATCTTGTTGCCCCGGACGCATTCATCACTAACCCGATCAAGTTATAACAGATTACCGTGAAGTGCAATACTTACGACAGATGTTCCACTATGCGGAAAAGTCTCAAACCGGCCGCAGCATCTGACATGCTTCGCGAGCATGTGAGCCGGAGAGCGACACATCCGCCGCAGGACTCGGTTTCTCGGGGCGTCCAGTCGGTCAGCCGAGCGATCTCGCTGATCGCTTCACTCGTGGAGGCCGACGCCGGCCTCACGCTCAGCGAGCTCGCTCGAAGCGCCGGACTGAGCATGAGCACGACTCATCGGCTGCTCCGAAGCCTCTGCGACGGCGAGATCCTCTGCCGCGATCTCGTCACGGAGCGCTTCATTCCCGGGCCCCTGTTGATGCGGCTGGCGCGATCCTCGATCTTCAACGGTGGATTCGCCGAGGCCTCGCACATCCTCCAAGGGCTGACAGATCGCACCCGCGAGACCGCGAGCTACGGAGTCCGCGACGGAGACTCGGTACTCGTCCTGCTCGCCGTCCAGTCACCAGAGCCGCTGCGCTTCGAACGCCAGCTCGGCTCGAGGCTCGCACTTCACTCCTCCGCACTCGGACGCGCCCTGCTCGCGCACGGACCCGAGTCCGCTGAAGATGCGCTGGCGGCGCTCGCGCCGCTGACGGCAACGACTACGCAAACACAGACCGAGACGACAAGCGTGCTCAACGCGATCCATGCCGTCCGCTATCGCGGATGGGCATGGGTGGAAGAAGAACACGACGTCGGCGTCCACGCGGTTGCGGCACCGATCCGCGTCGACAAGCACACGGCCCACGCCGCCGTGGCACTCGAAGCGCCGAGCTCGAGAATCACTCGCGAGCGAATCGAACTCTTCGGCCGCGAGCTCAGCCAAGCCGCGGGCCTACTGCGCCGCCTGCCGATCTCGATGGCCGATATGAAACCGATGCATCCCGCCAACATGCCCCCAGGCATGCTCGGCTGAGCGCAGCCGCCCCCGGTCGGCCCGTCGCCCACGCCGTTAGATGGGCTTCTTGCCAATCCTGACGAACGTGCGTAGGAACGCGCCTACGCGTTGGCGCGGAAGGTCACCTGGACGTCTAGACCGCCTCGCGGCCCCGGCCGAGCAGTCAGGTTGGCGCCGTGTGCGGTGGCGATGGCTTTCACGATCGCGAGGCCGAGCCCGTGGCCGTCGGCCGGGCCGACGCGTTGGTCGCCGAGCCGCTGGAAGGGTCCGAACAGGCGCTCCACTTCGAGGAGCGGGACGACGGCTCCCGTATTGATGACCGACAGGCGAGTGCCGTCGGCTGTGGCACTGGTCGAGATCTCAACGGTGCCGTTGGCGACGCTGTGGCGGATCGCGTTGTCGAGCAGGTTCGCTACCAGGCTCTCAACAAGGTCTGCGTCGCCGATCGCGATAGCGCTCTGGAAAGTCGCGCCGATCTGGACGCCGTGGCGCTCTGCGTCATGCCGGCGACTGTCGACGATGTCCTCCGTGAGCTGAGCGAGGTCGAATGGCTCCCAGGACTCGACGCCGCGTTCGCTGGTGGCGAGCGTCAGCAGCGCGTCGATCAGTCGCTCCTGTTGCCCGGATAGCGTCAGGGCCTCCTCACACGTCGAGCGCAGGGCGCGGGCGTCGGCGTCTGGGTCGGCGAGTGCCACCTGCAGCAGCGTTCGCTGGCCGGCGAGCGGTGTGCGCAGCTCATGAGAAGCGTTGGCGACGAACTGACGCTGGGACTCGAACGACGCCTGCAGCCGTCCGAACAGGTCGTCAAGCGTGCGACCGAGCTCGGTGAGCTCGTCATCAGGTCCGTCGAGGCTGAGCCGGCGGTCCAGATTGGTGGCCGAGATTTCCTGGGCCGCTGTCGTCATCGCCCGCAGCGGCCGCAGGAACCTCCCCGCCAGCCACCAGGCGGCCATCACCGCGACGGCGATCGCCGCCAGCGCGAGCACGAGCGCCCACGGGGTGGACGTCGGCCCGGGGCCGCTCCGCCGAGCGGCAGCAGCGGCAGCGAGACCTGGATGGTAGGCCATCTGGCTGTGACCGAAGAAGACATTGACCGTCCCGAACAGGACGCTGGAGGCGAGGAACAGCACCACGACCAGACCGACGAACACACCCGAGTACAGCAGCGCGAGCTGTACCCGCAGCACGGGGCGCTTGCGGTGAAGCAGACCGGTCAGAGATTCGGGGAGCCGCATCATTCGGTTCCGATCCGGTAGCCGGCCTCGCGGACCGTGTGGATCATGGGCGGGTCGCCGAGCTTGGCGCGCAGCCGACGGATCGTCGTCTTGACTGCTGTCGTGAACGGGTCTGTGTACTCGTCCCAGGCCCGCTCCAGCAGCTCCTCGGCGGAGAGTGCGCGGTCCGGCGATGAGAGCAGGCACTCGAGCACCGCAAGCTCTTTGGGGCTGAGCTCAAGCCGCCGGCCGGCCCGGAAAGCGACCCGCCGGCCGCAGTCGAGCGTCACGTCGCCGCACTCGAGGGTCGGTGGCAGCGGGGTGGTGTTTCGGCGGGCAAGCGCGCGGACGCGGGCGACGAGCTCAGCGAAGTCGAACGGCTTGGGTAGGTAGTCATCGGCACCCAATCCCAAGCCGTCGACGCGCTCCTTGACGGTGCTGGCGGCGGTCAGCATGAGGATCCTGCTACCGGAGTCCTCAGCGACGATTCGCCGGCAGATCTCATCGCCGTGAACCCCGGGTAGGTCGCGATCAAGGACCACCACGTCGTAGCGCGTGAGCGCCAGGTGCGACAGAGCGTCGTCGCCATCAAGCACGACGTCGACCGCCATCCCCTCGCGCCTGAGCCCGGTCCCGATCGAGCGGGCCAGGACCTCGAAGTCTTCGACCACCAGCACTCGCATATCGCCTTAGGACGATGCCAGGTGGCGGGTGTCTGTCCGGTGTCAGCTGTCGACGCCCAGCGGACACCGTCGGGAACGTAGAACCCCCTCCATGAGCGAAGCGAGGATCGAGGTCGACGGACTGCGCAAGCGGTTCGGCCAGACCCTGGCGCTGGACGGACTCTCCTTCACCGTGGCGCCGGGAACCGTGACCGGATTCGTCGGACCCAACGGAGCCGGCAAATCCACGACGATGCGAGTGATCCTCGGGCTCGACTCGATCGAGGAGGGCACCGCGCTGATCGGCGGTCGTCCCTACGCGAGGCTCACGCATCCGATGCGGCACGTCGGCTCGCTGCTGGACGCGAGCGCGCTGCAACCGAGCCGCAGCGGCCGCAACCACCTGCTCTGGATCGCCCACTCCCAGCGGCTGCCTGTCAGCAGGGTCGACGAGGTGGCAGAACTGGTCGGCCTCGGCAAGGCCGCACGGCGCAAGGCGGGCGGCTACTCGTTGGGGATGCGCCAGCGCCTCGGGATCGCCGCGGCGATGCTGGGGGACCCGCCGATCCTAATCATGGACGAGCCGTTCAACGGCATGGACCCGGAGGGCATCATCTGGATGCGCGGCTTCCTGCGCGGACTCGCGGCCGAGGGCCGAGCGGTGCTCGTCTCAAGCCACCTGCTGGGCGAGCTGCCGGATGTGGCTGACCACGTGGTGGTGATCGGTCGCGGACGGGTGCTTGCCGACGCGACGATCGAGGAGTTGACCGCTGGCGCGTCGTCGCTTGAGGATGCCTACCTGCGGCTGACGAGCGGCGCGGTCGAGTACCGGTCCGGGACGGATGGGGAACAGCGCCGATGAGCTCGCTCGTGGAGCCGAGCCGCAGCGGCGGCTTCCGTGGCGCGCTGCTCTCGGAGTGGACGAAATTCCGGACGGTGCGCGGTTGGATGATCGGGGTGGTGCTCGCCGCGCTGATGGTGGTGCTGTTCACGTTCCTGCAGGCCAACGGCATGCACACCGGCTACTGCACGACCCCGAACCCGAGCAGCTGCGTGACGGGTCATCAATACGTTCCGACCGGACCGGCTGGCGACGCGGTCGCGGACACCTATGAGCTCGTGGCCAAGCGGCTAACCGGAGATGGCACGATCACCGCCCGGATCACGTCGCTCGCCGGCCGGATCTGGGCCGGGCCGGCCAACGAGGCGCCGTCATTGTCGGACACGCGACCAGGGCTGACGAGCTGGGCCAAGGCCGGGCTCCTGATCACCCCCAGCACCAAGCAGGGATCCTCGTATGCGGCGGTGATGGCGACCGGTAGCCACGGCGTCCGCCTTCAGTACGACTACACCCATGACCGGGCCGGCCTGCCGGGATCGATCTCCAGCACCGCACCTCGCTGGCTACGGCTGACTCGCACCGGCGACACGATCACCGGCTCCGACTCGAGCGACGGAACCAACTGGCGCAGAATCGACAGCGCTCATCTGGCCCGTCTGCCAACGACCGTGTACGTCGGACTGTTCGCCACCTCACCGACGACATCCGAAGGATCGGCGACCCAGGCCATGGCATCTTTCGACCACATCGCCATCGACTCAGTGGCCAATGGCGCCGGTCAAGCGGCTCCGGGGGCATGGCACGCCACGAGCATCGGCACCGGTCCGCAGGACTATTACACGAGACTCGGGAACGGCAGCTACCGGCAGGCCAGGGATTCGATTGTTGTCACAGGCTCCGGTGACATCGCGCCCGCCGTGGCGTCGGCCGGTGGCGACACCGCATCAGATTCGCTGTTGTTCGGACTTGTCGTCGCGCTGATCGTGCTGATCGTGATCGGGACGATGTTCATCACCAGCGAGTACCGGCGCAGCCTGATCCGAACGACGTTCGCCGCGACACCGGACCGGGGACGCGTGCTTGCCGCCAAAGCCGTCGTGATCGGCGGCGTCGCATTTGCGGTCGGAGCAGTCGCAGCTGCCGTCGCGATCCCCCTCGGCGAACACGTCATGAGCGCCAACGGTAACTACATCTTCCCCGCAGATTCACTCACAGTGGCGCGGGTCATCGTCGGTAGCGGCGCGCTGGTTGCGCTCACCGCGGTCGCTGTGCTCGGCATCGGCACGATCCTGCGCCGCAGCGCGGGCGCCATCCTCGTCGGCGTGGTGGTGTTCGTGCTGCCGACCTTCACCGGCCCGGGAATCATCGGTCCGACCTCCTCGGGCGGCGCCGCAATGTGGCTGTACCGCGTCACACCGGCGGCCGGGTTCTCAATGCTTGGACTCCTGCCCCGATCAGGGCTCGTGAGCTATCCGTACACGATGGCGAACGGCTACTACCCGCTGCCGCCCTGGGCCGGACTTCTCGTTCTCGGCGCGTATGCCGCGGCGGCACTGTTCGCCGCGCGGGTCGTGCTGCGGCGGAGAGACGCGTGAGCGACGCGCTCCGCGCGGAGTGGACCAAGCTGCGGACGATCGCCGGCACCTGGTGGCTGATGGTGGGGGCGGTCGCGGTGACGGTCGCGGCCAGCGCCGGGATTGCCGCCTCCACGCACGTATCGCCCGGTGGCTCGGGTGGCGCCAGTGGTGCCGGCCAGGATCCGACCAAGCTCTCCCTGATCGGCGTCGACCTCGGCCAAGCCGTCGTCGCGGTTCTGGCGGTGCTGGCGGTCACCGAGGAGTACGGCGCCGGCATGATCCGAGTGACCCTCGCCGCGATACCCCGTCGGGGGGTGATGCTCGGTGCCAAAGCCGTGAACATCGCCGGTCTCGCGCTGGTCACTGGAGCTCCGGCCGTCGCCGGCTGCCTGATCGCGGGGCGCCTGTTGCTACCCGAGGCCGGCCTCGGCCCTGCCCATGGTTACGCGCTCCTCTCGATCGCCCACGGGCCGACGCTACGCGCGGCCTTCGGCAGCGTCCTGTACCTCGGGTTGATCGCCCTGCTGAGCCTCGGCATCGGCACCGTCTTCCGCGACCCTGCCGTATCGGCCGGAATCGTGCTCGGGCTTCTGTACCTGCCGCCACTCCTCGCCCAGCTCCTCTCAGGCCCGTGGCGTCGGCACATTCAGCAGATCGCGCCGATGACCGCCGGGCTCGCGATTCAAGCCACCCGGAACATCCGCTCCCTGCCGATCTCGCCATGGGCCGGCCTCGGCGTTCTGGCCGCATGGGCAGCCGGAATGCTCCTAGTTGGCCTCGCCGTCCTCAAGGCTCGCGACGCATGACCCCCGTCCGTACGCAAAAGATCTGGCTCACGCCACTAGATGGTCACGGCCCCGTTCTCGTCGAGGGTCCAGGCGGGGTTGTGGGCCACCTCCCAGACGTAGCCGTCCGGGTCGGCGAACGCCCCCGTGGTTCCCCCCCAGTCGGCGCGGCCCGCCGGTCGGATGATCGTGCCGCCGGCCCGCTCGGCCTCGGTCAAGACGGCGCCGACGGCTTCGGGTGAGCGAACGTTGTGGGCGAGTTCAATCCCCGGCGCGCCATGGCCTCCGAGCGCCGTCCAGAGGCCGAACACCATCCCGCCCGCCTGGAAGAAGCACACCTCGCCGTCAGGCTGCTGCGCTCCGCCCCAGCCGAGCGCCTCGTAGAAGGATCGCGCCCTCGCGAGGTCGGTCACGCCCAGGGTGACGAGGCTGATGCGCTGCTCCATCGGCCGGGATCCTATGTCGCGAGCCGGGGCGAGGCGGAATCGAAGCCTCGCGCTCACGCCCGGCTGCCGCGCTGGCGGGCCGGCGCCGCGCTGGCAGGGCGCTGCCGCACTGGCGGGGCGCTGCCGCGGCATCCGGGGGCTGATCACGCGCGTCGGCTTATGCTCGTGTGAGCGTGGGTTCGGTCTCGCTGTATCGCAATCGCGAGTTCGTGCTGCTCTGGAGCGGGCAGACGCTGTCGCAGTTGGGCTCGCAGGTGTCGCTTGTGGCGTACCCGCTGCTCGTGCTTGCGTTGACGGGCTCCCCCGAGAAGGCAGGGATCGTGGGGTTCGCGAAGACGGTGCCGCTCGCGGTGTTCGCGCTGCCGGCGGGGGCGCTGGTGGACCGCGTGAACCGCAAGCACCTGATGGTGGCGTGCGACGGCGTTCTCGCCTTGGCGCTGGCCGCGCTCCCGATCGCGCTGGCTGCGGGAAGCGTGCCCTACGCGTTGATCCTCGCCGTCGCGTTCATCGACGGTTCGGGGTTCGTCTTCTCCTACGTCGCCGAGCGCGGCGCGCTGCGACGGCTGGTCACGCCGGATCAGCTCAGCCAGGCGGTCGCCCGCAACGAGTCGAGGACATTCGGCGCGATGCTCGCCGGGCCGCCGCTCGGCGGCCTCCTGTTCGGGATCGGACGCGTGGTCCCGTTCGTGTGCGACGCGGTCTCGTATGCGGCTTCCACGATCGGCATGCTGCTGATCAAGTCCGACTTTCAAGACGTCCGCGGCGACTCATCGCCGGGCGACATCCGGGAGGGCTTTCGATGGCTGTGGAGTCGGCCGTTCTTTCGTGGCTGCTCGGTGCTGTTCGCCGGCAGCAATCCGATCTTCACCGGCCTGTATCTGCTCGTCGTCGTCCTGGCCAAGCAGCATGGAGCGTCGGCCCCGTTGGTCGGCGTTATGCTCGGGATCGCCGCCGGGGGCGGACTTGTGGGGGCGTTACTGGCCCCGGCACTGCAGCGCCGCCTGTCGCCGCATGTGGTCCTGCTCGGCGAAAGCTGGGTCCTCGCCGTCGCGATTCCCTGCATGCTC
>PMOY01000256.1 GCA_003165655.1 Solirubrobacterales bacterium | reverse complement strand
GAGCGCTTCATGCGCGAGACGGCTCCGGTGCCGGTGCCCGCAGCCGCACACCGGGATCCGTGGCAGACCGCTGCGCTGCACGAAGGGGTCGCGCGCCAGCCGGCCGAGCCGGTTCCGTGGGGCTCGACCCCGCGCCCTGCCCGCTGACCCCTCACCCAGCGCCGGCCCCCGCGCCCTGCCCGCTGACCCCTCACCCCGCACCGGCCCCCGCCCCTGCCCGCTGACCCCCGCACCTCGCCGCCTGACCTTCTACCCCCGAGCACCATAGCGATAACCCGATAGCCTTTTGGTACATTGTGTTCTGGACCTGCCGTCCGCTTCGACAGGAAGGAGCTCGATGGAGCCAGCATCGCTTGAAAGCACAGTCGCCAGCGGATCGTCGGGTCGCACCGGCTCCCTCGAGACCCCGGAAGTGGTCGACGACGTCCCCGGCCACATCATTCCCATCTTGCAGCGCGAGTTCGACGACTTCGACACGGAGTCGACGCGCTTCCTCGGTGGCGGTGTCGAGGAGACCGACTTCATCAAGTTCCGCCTCAGGCAGGGCGTGTACGGACAGCGCCAGCCGGCCGTGCAGATGGTCCGCGTCAAGCTCCCGTTCGGGGGCGTCACCCCGGATCAGCTCGACGCGTTCGCCGAGGTGATCGAGAAATACGTGCCGCTGCGCAAGGGGCACATCACGACGCGGCAGAACATCCAGATGCATCACATCCCGCTGCCCGACGCCGCGAAGCTGATCCGCGAGCTCGGCGAGGCCGGGCTGTCCTCCCGCGAGGGCTGCGGCAACACCGTCCGGAACGTCACCGGCGATCCGCGGGCCGGGGTGATCGAGGGCGAGCTGTTCGACATCACGCCCTACGCGGGAGCATACGTGCGCTACTTCGTGCGCCATCCGACGACGCAGGCGATGCCGCGNNACCTCGATCATGCCGCGGATCGCGCCGACGCTGTACGAGTTCGTCGAGCTCGGCAACGGCGACTATCTGAAGATCGTGGAGGCGTGCTTGCGGATCTTCGATCGTCAGGACTGGCTCCGGGAGAACCGCGCCCGTGCCCGGATCAAGGTGCTGGTCGACAAGATCGGCATCGACGCGTTCCGCGCGCAGGTCGAGGAGGAGCTCGAAGGCGATTGGGTTCGCGAGCGTGACTTCTCGCTCGATCAGATCCTGTTCGAGCCCAACGAGGAGGAGAGCGCGCCGGACCGGCCCGAGACCTACGCGAGGCCCGGTGGCGAGGACCGTGAGTTCAGCCGCTTTCTCGAGTCCAACGTGGCGCCCCAGCGCCAAACGGGCTTCTCCACCGTCGAGGTCAAGATCACGCGTGGAGATCTCGACCCCGATCAGCTCCGCGGGCTCGGACAGGTCATGCGCGACTACACCGGTCTCAGCGCCCGTACGACCGTCCAACAGAACCTGGTCCTACGCTGGGTCCGCGACGAGTCGGTGTACGAGGTGTGGCGGGCACTGTCGGAGCTCGGCCTCGGCGACGCCGGCGCGGACGAGCTCACAGACGTGGTCAGCTGCCCGGGCACGGACTCGTGCAAGCTCGGCATCACGAGCTCGATGGGACTCAGCCAGGCGATCCAGGAGCGATTGGTCCAGCTCGAGCTTGACGACGAGCTGACGCGTCGCATCCACGTCAAGATGAGCGGCTGCCCGAACGGGTGCGGCCAGCACCACATCGCCAACATCGGTTTCTACGGCGCCTCGCTCAAGGTCGGCGAGCACACGATCCCGGCGTACATCGCGCACCTCGGTGGGACGTACGAAGGTGGCGATGTTCGCTACGGCCAGCGGCTGAAGGCCCGCCTGCCGGCAAAGCGGGTCCCTGACGCGGTCGAGCGCTGGGTACGCTTCTACGAATCCGATCGCGTCCACGGCGAGGAGTTCAATGCGTTCGTCGATCGCGTCGGGACCACCGAGTTCGAGTCGCGCGTGAAGGATCTGACGCTGCCGATGCAGTTCAGCCTCGAGAACATGAACAACTTCATCGACTGGAATCGCAACGGCCCGTTCGAGGTGCAGCGCGGCGAAGGCGAGTGCGCCGTCTAGTGCGCCGATGAGCGTCTCGACGCCCGACCTCGACCGTGCCTCCGCCGAGGAGGTCCTCGCGTATGCCGTGGAGCGATTCCACCCGCGGCTGACGATGGCCTGCTCTTTCCAGAAGGAGGAGTCGGTGCTCGTGCACATGCTGCTCGAGGTCGAGCCGTCGGCACACGTGTTCACGATCGACACCGGTGTCCTCTTCCCCGAGACGCTCTCGACCTGGCGCGCGTTCGAGCAGCGGTTCGGGCTCAGGGTCGAGGTGCTCGATGCTCACAGTCCGGGTGCGCCTTGGACCGTCGGGCACTGCTGCGGCGACGCCAAGGTCGACGCGCTGGAGCGTGCGCTCGAGGGTGTCGAGGCGTGGATCACCGGCATCCGCCGCGAGCAGTCGCCCGGCCGGGCGCAGGCGCGCAAGCTGGAGCGCGACGAGCGACGGGACATCTGGAAGGTCAATCCGCTCCTCGATTGGACCGAGAAGGACCTGTGGCGGTACATCCACGAGCACGACCTTCCCTACCATCCGCTGCACGATCGCGGTTACGCATCGATCGGCTGCGCACCCTGCACCCAGCCGGGTGACGGCCGCGAGGGCCGGTGGGTCGGTCAAGACCAGACAGAGTGCGGACTCCACCTATGAGCTACGAGCTCCCGCACCTCGAGGCGCTCGAGGCCGAGTCGATCCACATCTTCCGCGAGGTCGC
>PMOY01000370.1 GCA_003165655.1 Solirubrobacterales bacterium | reverse complement strand
TTCCGGACGCGTCCACTAGCACTCGGTCAGGTGATGCGAGCACCGTCGGTGTCCGAGGACGCTGAGCGTCGTCCCAGCTGACAGCGGCGACGGCTCACTCACCCTCGATCCCAAGGCGGCGAACGTCATGCATCGTCTGTCCAAGAAATTCCGCCCACCGTCACGGTTCGATGCGACCGGCACCAATCCGATGGTGCTCATCATCGGCGCCACCGGGCAAATCGGCGCCCCGACCGTGCGCGAGCTGCTGGCAACGGATGTGAACGTGGTCGCGTTGGTACGCGACATTGCCAAGGCGCACAGGCTGCTTGGCGCTTCCGCCCGGCTCGCGGTCCGCGAGTTTGCCTTTAGTGACAGCGACAGCCTCGCGCGCGCGATGGTGGGGGCCGACGCGGTCTTCGTCGCGCTCGGCGCCTCAGGTGAGCAGGGGCTTTTGCAGCGACTGGTGATCGATGCGGTCGCGCTCGCCGACGTAGCGCTCTTTGTGAGGCTCGCGGTGCTGGGCACAGACTCGAAATCGTTGGGGTTCAACCAGCGGGAGCACGCGGCGATCGAGACCTACCAGGCGGAGAAGGAGGTCGTCGGTACATCCTTGCGACCATCGCTGTTTCACACCAGCGTGCTCGGATTCGCGAGGTCGATCCAGCGTTCTGATGGGTGGGTGGGAACCGCCCCGAGCGGCGCCCAGACTTTCATCGACCCGCGCGATGTAGCGAGCGCTGCAGCCGCGGTTCTAGGCAAGCAGCGTGGTTGGCCGAGGGTTCTCGAGCTGCCGGGCCCGGAGCTTCTTACCTACGCGGACGTCGCTGGGATCTTGACGTTCGAGTTGGGCCGGACGATCTCCTACCACGACGTTGACGAATGGGTGTTTCGCGCCCAACTACGCATACGCGGTGCCAGCGAGCTGACCCAGGAGATGCTGATCTGCCGTGACCGGGCGGTGATGGCGGGAGAGCTCGAGCGTCAAAGCCCGGCGCTCGAGGAACTGATCTTGCGCCCGCCGATACGGATGGCGCAGTTCGTGAATGAGCATCGCGACGCGTTCATGCCCGCCACGGAGACCCATAGTCGCCACCGGAAAACCGGCGGCCTGTTCCGCGACAACTCGGAGCACCCGATCGAGTGATGCCAGCGCCGCCCGAAGCATGCAACCTGCCCAGGCACGAGCCCAACTGGCCTGGAGCGGAGGGAACAATGTCCGTATTTGAGGTGCTCTGATGGACGCACTGCTATCCGATGTCATCGACGCGCACGGCGGCATGGCGCGATGGTCCGAAATCAATGCTCTGACAGCGCGACTGTCGATCGCCGGGCCGATCTGGGCATCGAAGGGCTGGCGCGACGCGCTCGTCAACGAGACGGTCGAGATCGACACCCGCAACGAGCGCAGTGTCTTCACGCCGTTCCTCGTCGAGAACCGCCGATCGGTGTTTGACGCCGGGCCGCAACGGGTCACGATCGAGACCACCGACGGACAGAAGATCGAGGAACGCGTCGACGCCCGCGACGCGTTTCGAGGCCATACCCGCGCCACGCCGTGGGATCAATTCCATCTCGGGTACTTCGTCGGCTACGCGTTCTGGAACTACTTCACGACACCGTTTCTGTTCACCTGGCCCGGGGTTGAGGCAACAGAGATCGAGCCGTGGGAAGAGTCGGGTCAGGTCTGGAGGCGACTGCGAGTCGTGTTCCCGAAAGAGATCGCGACCCACAACCCGGTGCAGCTCTTCTACTACGACCTCGACTGCCTACAGCGCCGCATGGACTACGTGACCGAGATTCTCGGCAGCAGCCTCGTCGCGCACTACACCTCCGCCCATCGTACTTTCGGGGGCGTCGTGATTCCGACGCGTCGGCGCGTGTTCCGCCGCAATCAGGACGGAACCAGCAACCTCAACGTGCCGTCGATCACGATCGACATCGCCGACGTCGACGTCGACGTTCGCTAGCGCTCGCACATTCAGTCCGGACCGCGACGCGGAGATCCGCCGAACTCAACCCCAGGAGACAGTTGCAATGAGCGCTGACGTCGAAAAGATCGACCTGCAGGTCCGCAGACTTGTCGTGCCGATCCCTACCGACTACGACGAGACGATCGCCCTCTACGAACGCCTCGTGCCGCCCGTAGACACGCATCGGTTCGGGCAAATGGCCAGCTGGGATGCCGTGCTCGAGCTGGCGCGGATCAACGCGCCACTCGGGTTCATGATCTATTGGCGCACCGATGTGACCTCGGTGATGGCCGGGTCGGGCACCGGCTGGAAGAGCACCGAATATCTCATGGGAAACCACACCATCGCTGAACAGATGGCTCGCTATGACCCGTCGGTGATGCTCCATGCCCCATTGCGAACCCTGATCTACGCCGACAAGAACGGTGACACGCAGTTCGCGGTGGACCAGCCAAGCAGCCTGTTCTCAAGCTACGAAGATGAGCGCATCGCCGCGGTTGGTGAGCATCTCGACGAGCTCGTCGCCGGCTTGCTGGAACACATGGACGCACCCGTGCCCGACCAGCTCAGGCACTGAGCGTTCAGCCGAAAGACGGCGTCGCGGCGCGCAAACGCGCCCCCTCATTCGCGCTTTGCGGCGAGGCGGGCCAGCTCGACGCGCGAGCGGATCTCGAGCTTGGAGTAGATGTGCCGCAGGTGAGCATTGACCGTGTGTGGCGACAAGTACAGTTGATCGGCCACCTCGCGATTCGTCGCACCACGTGCGACGAGCTCAACAACCGCCACCTCGGACTCGCTGAGTTCCGGCCAGCGCGATGAGCCACGCACGTTCGGTATCGCCCGTCTGACACCACGAACGCGCAGCAGCCCTCGAACTCTCGCGGCGTCCCGCTCAGCGCCTGCATCGGTGTAGATCGCAAGGGCGGAGTCAAGTGACTGAACGGCCTCGCTAGCCCGGCCTTCGGGCAGGAGGTTGCCGGCGTCCTCGAACGCGAGGGCGCGCACTAGACGCTCCGGGCATCGCTCATAGAGCGCCACGGCCTGCAGGGCAAGGTCCGGGTCCTGTCGCACGAGCGCGTTGGCGTGTGCCACCGTCGCCTGCAACGCCGGGAAGTCAGGTGCGCGGGCCGCGACATCGTATAGTCGTTGCGCGACCGCGGCCGCATCGTCTGGTTGGTCGTTCTCGAGCAGCGTGTGAATCAGGAGCGGCCCATCGGAGTAGCGGCGCGGATCGCTGGCCCGGAGCGGACCGATCGCCAGCGGGTCAAGGGCCGCGGCGTCTAGCCGTCCTGGCGCGGCGTCGCCCTCAACCGCGTCGAGGCGAGCCAGGATCCAGGCGCCGGTTTGGATGCTGGCTACGCACTCGTTGTGGGCGAGCAGCTTCAGCGCGGCGCTGCGCCCGGCCCGGAGCGCGGCCGGATCGCCGGTATGTGTCGCGACGGTGGCGAGCACAAAGAGCGCGATGCGATTGACGTAGCCGCGCGCGCCCTCACCGATTTCGTCTGACATCTGCAACACCGCCTCGGCCTCAGCGCGGGCGTCCGCCAGGCGTCCCTGGTAGAGCAGTAGCCGGCAGCGCAGCATCGACCAGATACGCATGTTGACGGCGATGCCGTCCTTGATCGCTGCCCGCGAACCGATCTCAATGATCCTGCTGGCCTGATCCAGCCGGCCGACGGCCATGAGGATCACCGCGTACCAGCCGTCATAAAGCCAAAGATGCGAGGACACATATCCGTCGTCGTCGCGCGGTTGTCCGGAAACGGCCTCGTCGGCGAGCGCGAGGGCCCCGCGCCAGTCGTTCTTAGTGAACGCGATCAGGGCGCGGGGGAGCAGCGTCACGAGCAGCTTGTCGGGATCGCCGGCGATCTCGGGGACCGAAACCGCTTCGGCGGCAGCCTCGGCAGCGGCGTCTGTCTCGCCGAGCAGCTCGAGACTGGAGGACATGAACGAGAACATCTGGCTGCGCAACGTCGCGGACAGACCGGGGAGCGCAAGCGAGAGCTGGCACTGGTTGACGGCCTCGCCGGCTTCGTACTGCATCATCAGCGACACCACCGCCGAGCGCGCCCGCACCTCGGAAAGCGGGTCGATCACGCCGGGCTTCAGCGTCCTGATCAGTTCCAACGCATCAGAGGCGGCGTTCGCCGACACCAACAGGCGAACGGTTTCCTCGACGAGCTCGGCGTAGAGCGGCCCGTCCTGTGGAGCGAGCTCGAGCGCACGTCGGCTGAGCGGCGCGGCGACCGCAGGGGAGACGGGAGCGATCTCAGCGGCTGCCCTGCGAAGCACCGCTACGGCATCCAGGTCGCCTGGTTGAGCGACCTCCATTACGAGACGCGCAACGTCGGCAGGGGGCGCGCCGTGTTTCAGCATCACTTCCAACGCGCGGCGCTGCATCGCGACGCGCATCGCCGCCGGCAGCCCGGCATCGATGGACTCGCGCACCAGGTCGTGACGGAAGCTGAGCCGCTCACCGTCCTCGACTATCAGGCCCGAGCCGAGCGCCTCGCGCACAGGCTCCAACAAGGCCACCGGCTGGCGGTCCGTGATCGCCGCCAGCTCGTCGACGGAGAACCGCCGGCCAAGCACCGAAGCCATCTGCAGGAGTTCACGGGTCAGCGGACTCAAGCGCGCGACCTGAGCACCGATGGAGTCGGCAAGGCGACGGGGAACGACGTCGGCTGCGAGATGCGCCTCGCCGTCTGCGATTTCGACTAGCCCTTCGTCCGATAGGCCGCTGAGCAGGTCGACCAGCAGGAAAGGATGACCGAGCGTTCGATCGACAGCTTCCTTCACGGCGTCATCGGGACTGCCGCCAAGAAGATCCTCACACACCTGCAGCACGGCGTCTTCATCGAGCCGATCGAGCGTGAGAAGGGTCGCGTCGGCGCTGCGAATCTGCGTGAGCGCAGTCTGCACAGGCGCGGGAAGCTCACCGGTCCGGACGGAGAACACCCAAAGGATTCGGTCATAAGCCAGGCGCTTGGGAAGCACGCTGATCGCGGTCAGTGTCGCTGGATCAGCCCACTGGATGTCGTCCAGGGAGATGAGAACTGGTGCTGTCAGCGAGGCGCGCTCGAGGCGCTCCTCGAGCTCGCGCAGCACCCAGAACCGCTGGTCGGGGGAACCGCCGAGCTGCCGGAGAATCTCGATGTCGACCGGCGGGTGATCGGTCGCGACCAGCGCGTCGAGCAACGGCGCGAGTGGGGCGGCCTCTCCCATCACGGAAGCGCCGCCGTGGAATACGCGCACATCCTTCGCGCGCGCCTGGTCCTCGACCGCGGCCAGCAGCGAACTCTTGCCCATGCCCGCGGCGCCCCGGATCAGGACGATCCCGCCACGCCCCCTCACTAGTCGATCCACGCGACGGCCCAGGATCTCGATCTCGCTATCGCGGCCACGCATCACCGTCGGCCCGAGATCGCGTCCCGGCACACCTACAAGTCGAAGATCGGATTTATCGGTGGGCATCGCGCCCTGTGCGTCCCTCAATTGCCAGCCCGTTCGGTTCAGCTTCGGTCCTGGCGACCGGCCGCACGATCGACTTTACCGCCGAACAGGCGACTTTTGCCCGCTTTCGCGGCAGATAGCTCGAACGAGTGATGCGGGTTGACGGGCCGCAAACGACTCTGGTCGCATGGCTAACCCTAGAGAGTCTGCGAGAAAAGTGATCAATAACGACGTCCACATCGTCACGCGGCCGGTCCGTCACGTCACGATCTGCACCGGGCGTCCGTGGGCGGAGTTCAGGGCCGATTACGAACGCACCGTCCCGTCATTTGACCGCCTGGAAGCGGTCGGGGTTGTGCTCAGCGGCGGCGGCTGTGAAGCGATCAAGAGTCTCTCCGCGGCGACCGCGGTACACGGGTTCGTGAACTTCTTCAGGTTCGACCCGAGCCCTGTGATGGCGACCAACGGCAACACCGGCCATGCGGTCACCTACCTGACGGGAAACATCGTTGAAGCCGAAGTCGGCTTCCGCGAGCAGCCCGGCTGCTTCCTGTACGTGCCGCTACGAGTTGTGATCGCAAGCGACGACGACGGGCAGGCGATGCTGGCATTCGACCACCCAGCCGACCTCTTCGACGCCTACGGCGACAACAAGCTCGACGCCGTCGGCGCGAAATTCGCGCGTCTATTCGCGGCGCTGCTCGAGGAGCTGCGCGTAGCTGTTCCGCCCGAGCTGACCGACCGCTGCCCCAGCTAGTCGGCAACCCGCCTCACCCAATCCACCACGCCACAGGAGTAGAGATGTCCTTGACAACCGAACCACTCACACGAGCCTTTGAAACCGCGGACGCCTCCACACTCGGCAACGCCCTCGCCGCCGATGTCGCTTTTCGCACCCCGATCCTCGCCGAAGCGCTCCAGGGCGAGGAGATCACGCTTCGGTACCTGGCCGAGTCAGCGAAGGTCATCACCGACCTGAGCTACTACGAGACCGTCGGCGATGACGAGCTGACGATCATGTTCTGGCGTGGACAGGTCATCGGGCGCGACATCGAGGGCGCCACGATTGTCAAGACCGACAGCGACGGGCTCGTCAACGACCTGACTGTGCTGATGCGCTCCTGGTCACAAGTGCAGCTTTTCCGTGACGCGATGCTGATCGCGCTCAGCGACACGATCCCGGTCGAGTTCTGGGTCCTCGGAGTGGGCACCGCACCGGAGCCTGACGGCAACGCCGAGGCCGGTCCCTCAACCAAGCTTCCGCTTGCTCCCGGTGTCGCCTTCCACAGCCCGATGCTGACCAAGACCGTCTCCGGTGATGAGAAGGTCCAGAAGATCCACAAGCTGATCGGCGGCATCCAGGGCACCCGCACCCACCACGCCCGCTTTGAGTCCGAAGGCCGCCGCGTCGAGTATTGGACCTGCGTCATCGACGGTCACCAGCAGCAGGGAATCGACGTCCTCGCGATCAACGCCGAGGGACAGCTGACCGACCAGAAGGTGTGGCTGCGCCCCTGGCCCGTGACCACGATTCTGCGCGACCGCGCGATGGCCGGCGGACTCCCGTTTCTCGGACTGGACGTCTGGTTGCTGCCAGCACACCCAAGCCCCCTGGCCTGAACCCCGGGCCGACGCGCGACGCGCCGCCGACTGGTGCGCGCGAACGCACCAGCACCCGCGTTCGACACACACCACGACACCAAAGAGGAGACCACTCGCATGCACGGAACCGTCAGCGTGACTCGGGGCAAAAAGCTCACGATTCACACCTACACAGCACCCGAACTCGGTTGGCGCGCCAACACCCACATCATCGAGCTCCCCAACGAGCTCGTGCTGTTCGACGCGCAGCTCACACCCGCGCTCGCGCGGGAAGTCGTCACCATCGCCAACGCCCTGGGGAAGCCGATCACCCGGCTCTACATCTCCCACGCCCACCCCGACCATTTCGCAGGCGCGACCGAGATCGACGCGCCAACCTACGCGCTCGCGTCGGTACAGAAGCTGATCAACCGTAGCGGCGATCTGCGCATCGAGCGCGGCTACCAGTACACCCCCGGCCACGGCGACGCAGAAACGATCACGTCCCGACCGATCGACCACGCCGTTGAGGCCGGCGAGGAAGTCATCGACGGTGTGCGCTTCAGCTTCGAGCCGGTCAAGGACGCTGAAACCACCGAGCAGCTCGCGATCGGCTTCCCCGACGAGGACATCGTGATCGCCCCCGACGTTCTCTACAACGGCGTTCACCTGTTCATCGGCGAGCACGCCTTCGACGCGTGGGAAGCAGCCATCGCCCGCCTCGAGGCGCGCCCCTACAACATCATCCTTCCCGGCCACGGCCTGCCCGGCGGTCGCAGCATCTACGACGCCCAGCGCGCTTATCTCGCGGTCGCCCGTGAAGCGTTCGCGGAGGCCAACGGTCCCGAAGACCTCAACAATCGGCTCGAAGCAGCGTTCCCCGAGTTCGGCGGAAGCGCAATGCAGGGCCTGCAGAACTTCTACCTGTACCCCGAACCGGCATCCACGGAGAACTAGGGCAGTCACGCCCCGCAAGAGCCATGTACGTCGCCGAGCCAGCTCTGCAAGAACCTGACCCACCACCAGCCATCCAAACCGAGGCACAGGGTGGCTGGCACTGGGCCGAATGGGGGTGCGAGCTCGCCGGCACCGCGCTGCTGCTGCTCGGCGGCCTCTCCGGGCTGTTCTTCAGCTTCTCGGCAGCCAGCCCGTTCGCGCCCAGCGTCGGGATCGGGCTGAGGCTGCTCGTCACCGGCGTGATCCTGGGCGCGACAGGGATCCTCATAACCCTCTCCCCAATCGGACGACGGTCCGGGGCGCACCTCAACCCGTCTGTCAGCTTCGCGTTCTGGCGCCGCGGCCACATGCACCGCGCCGACGTCGCGGGCTACATCCTCGCCCAAGCAATCGGAGCCGTCATCGGCACCGCAATCGCTCGGCTGGCCTGGGGCTCTGACGCCGTGAGCCTGCGACTCGGCGCCACCCATCCCGGAAACGGCATCACCGGCGTTGGAGCTGCCGGCATCGAGGCCGGGCTCACCTTCGTCCTCATCTTCGGGATCCTCCTCGCGGTCTCCACACCAAAGACAGCCCGCTGGACCCCTGCCGTCGCCTGGGGGCTGGTCGCCATCCTGGTCTGGCAGGGCGGGTCACTGACCGGAGCGTCACTGAACCCCGCACGCAGCATCGCGCCCGCGGTCCTCGCCCCCTACACAGCGCACCTTTGGTCCTACATAGTCGGCCCGATCGCCGGCGCGTACATCGCCGTTCTGGCCTACGGCCTGCTCTCCAATCTCGAAACCCGCACCGCGAAGCTATTTCACGATCCTCGCTATCCGACAACGCTCGCAACGACCCTGCCGGTCGCACCCCGTGAGCAGCCGGACCCATCCTGACGACCGCTCATGATCTCGACCTATCGAATGATGAGGCTATGGGGTGGGACCCGGATCGAGGCGGCGCGACTCGCCTGGACCCTTGGGCGCCGACTCCGTCACCACGACCCGTACTTGCCCTCTTACTGCATGGCAAGCGCCCACAACAGCCCAAGAACGACACGGCCGAGCGGGAAAGATGCCCGCGCAGCTTGATCGGGAGCGGGTCGCCATCAGCAAACAGCGCTCAGGTCGCTCCCAGCCATAGGCCTCAAAGCAGAGATTAGCCTCGCGTCCATGTCAGCGTTTCCGCTCCCGCCCGCTTCGGCCCATCTTGCGGCCGGGGACCTGCGCCCAGAAGTCCCGGCCTCCGGAACCGGCCTCGCGCTCCTAGGTGTCGGCGAACCCGACTTCGCCACACCCCAACCAATCGTCCAAGCCGGCCTCGACGCGCTCACCGCCGGCTGGACTCACAACGGCGATCTCAACGGCGACCCCGAACTACGCGAACTCGCCGCCGAGATCGCGGGGAACGTCTCCTCGCACCCGTTCCGCCCCGTACAGGTACTCGTCACCTGTGGCGCTACCTCCGGCGTGTCCATCGCAGTCGCCGCGACCGTGTCCCCCGGCGACCAGGTCGTTCTCCTAGACCCCAGCTACTCGCTATTCGCATCGTCGGTACTTGCCGCCGGCGGGGAGCCCGTCTACGTCCCACTCGACGAGACAGGTCACCTCGACCTGGACCGGCTCGACATCGCACTCACGTCAGCCCGCGCGATCATCGTCGTCAACCCAGCTAACCCCATCGGCACAGTCTTCCGCAAGGGACGAACTCGAGCAGCTCGCCGAACTCACCATCAAGCACAACAACGTCGTGATCGCCGACGAAGTCTGTGACCACTTCATCTTCGACTCCAACACACTCACATCCAGCCTCGCGGTCGACGCGTGGCGCTCGCGGCTCGTCTATTGCCAGTCGATGTCCAAGACGTACGCGATGACAGGGTGGCGGGTCGGATACCTCATCGCCCCCGCCGAAATCATCGGCGAGATACGGCGGCTGCATCGCACCCGCGTCGGCGCGATCAACGCCGCAGCGCAACGCGCGGCCATCACGGCCCTTCAAAGCGGCGATGAGCTAGTCGCACCCATGCGCGCCGCCTACCAGCAACGTCGCGACCTCATCATCAACCGCATTCGTGGGATCGACGGTCTCACAGCTCGATCGCCCGAAGGCGGGTTCTTCGTCTTCGCTCGCTACGACGAACCACTTCCCTCCCTCGAAGCCGTCCGGCGCCTCCTACGAAATGGGGTCGTGGTGCGACCCGGACGCGAGTTCGGGCCCGCCGGCGAGCACCACCTACGAATCTCGATCGCCGCACCACCGACCGCCCTCAGCCTCGGGCTCGACCGAATCGAAACCTGGATTCGCGACGGCTACCAATAGACACCAGACACCCGGGCCACATCGGCCGCCCATCAACGAACTGATCACGAACTAAATGACTGGAGACACTGATGAGCATTCGAGTCGGCGTGCTCGGCCCCGGCGGCATCGGTGGATTACTGGCCGGCAGGCTCGGCGCTGACGGCCACGACATGACTGTCCTCACCCCTCGCCCAACGCCCATAGCCGTTCAGGGACTCACCGTCGTCGGCCCAGCCACGAAGCGCATATCCACAACCCCGACCGCTCAGTCCTGGTTGACAGCGCCGGTGGACGTGCTCTTCGTCACCGTCAAGGCCACCCAACTACTCGACGCGCTCAACCGCGTACCAACGGCAACAGTCCGCGGAGCAACGGTCGTGCCGCTGCTCAACGGGGTCGATCACATGCCACTGCTGCGCGCAACATACCCGGAGTCGCACGTGGTCGCCGCTACGATTCTCGTCGAAGCCAGCAAAGACCAAGACGGAACGATCAAGCAGACGTCTGACTTTGCCAAGGTCGCTGTAGCCACCGCCGGTGCCGACGCTGCAGCGGGCAGGTCGATCGCGGAGCTACTGCGGAACGTCGGAATGGAGGTCACGACCTCCGAGGCGAGCAGTACGTCCTGTGGAACAAACTCGCGGGGCTCGCCCCGTACGCACTCCTGACAACCAGCACCAGAATGGCGCTAGGAGCAGCACGTGAGCATCGCGGCGACTGGATCGCACCACTGGTCGCCGAGGCAACCGGAGCAGCCCTGCGACACGGCGTAGAACTCGACCCACAGCAGATCGAATCCATGCTGCGCTCGATGCCAGCCTCCGGCACCTCCTCGATGTACAAAGACAGGGAGGCAGGCCACGAGCTAGAACTCGACGCGATCGCCGGGCCGATCATCCGAACTCTGGGGCCGACTGCCGCGCCCACGACCGCGACCGCGGTCCTCATGATTCTTGAGGCCGGCAAGAACTAACGGAAGGGCTGAACCGAAAGAGCAAACGCACTGTTGCTCACACACCAGCATCACGGCTAAACCCAGCCACGGCGCGCCGATCAGAACGGAAGATCCAGCCGGTCTCTAGCGTCGTCGCGGGTCAGACGCCGCCCGTTGACCTCAAGCCGGGCATTGGCATCTCACCCTGCCAAATCACTGCCAACATCCCCGGCGAATCGCTGACCCCGAACCGGATTCTCAGGACAAACGTCACGGGAATCACACCGTCGCCGACGACGAGGCCGGTGTGCGGCTCATAGGTGAGCATAAGGTTCAGTACCGAGCGCACACCGAAGCCAGCAATGGGCTCGACCTGGGCTGCCTGCGAGACGCGGCTGGTTCCGGAGACAACCAGCCACGGTCTCGTCGACCAAAGGTACGTGCGAGACCGAAAGCGAGTCCTTGACCGACGCGTAGCCGCGCACCTGCTCATCGCCAGAAGCGCGACTCCAGGTCTAGCGGGCCCGGACTGATCCTCCGGGCACGACGTCGACCGCTTGCCAGCCGCCGCGGACGTTGCTAAGCAGCATGGTGAAGTAGCCCCATTTGCGCCCGGCACCAAGCTCCTGGGCTTCGACGGCCGCGCTGGGGCCATCTTGAAGCACGTGTCGGATCCGGAAGGAGGTGCTCTTGACCGAGATGTAGTACCAGCTGCAGCTGTGGCCGGTGTCGCCCTTGAACGCGCGTGAGAGCGCCGGCGCGTAAAGGTGGTCGCAGACCTCGGCCGGGCTCTCGAGCGTCGCGGCTGTCCACTGGGAGACCCATTGCTGAGGCGTGGAGGGCAG
>PMOY01000031.1 GCA_003165655.1 Solirubrobacterales bacterium | reverse complement strand
AGGATCAGGCTCGCGTCGAGCGCACGCGCGGCCGCCCGGAGGATCTCCGGCAGTCCGGCGCCGGCTTCGACGGCGTCCGTGATCGCCGCGAGCGCTCCGAGATCGGGCGCTCTCGTCTGGCGAGGCGGGGCTTCCTCAGCCACGATCGAACGGTCCGGGGGTTCCATTAGAAGACACGCGGCCACTCGAGCACGACCAACGCGCCGGCGAGGACGCCGATTCCGACGAGTGCGGCGAGGACGTACACGGACAGGACCACCACCGCCGCGCGTTCGAGCGGCCGCCGGTACGCGGTGACCGCAGGCACGAACACCAGCGCGCAGAATGCCGCGAGGCCGACTACGGCCAGGGCCGCGCCGACCAGGTAGGTGATCGACTGGTTGCTCATCGTCGCTCACTGCTCATTGTGCCCGACGTGGACGACGGTCGACGTCCTGCACGGCGGCGAATCCCGCATCTACCGGCACCACAAGGATCGCAGCCGGGACGCGCCCCGCCGCTGCCGCGGCGGCGACCCGGGCCCGCGCCGGCGCCTCGGCGCCCCAGAAGATGCCGGCCACGGTGGGCCCCGACCCGCATACAAGCGCCGCGTCCGCTCCGATCTCGCGCGCGCGAACGAGCGCAACGTCGATCGACGGGCACAGCGAGCGCGCGGCCGGTTCGAGGTCATTGACGAGCAGCCCGGGGGGCAGCTCCGGCCCCAGGCGCAGCGCCGTTTCGAGCGTGCGCCGGCGATCCTCGAGCCCCGCAGCGGAGCGCGCCAGGCCGAGGCGGTCAGCCTCGGCGTAGACGGCGACCGTCGGCAGTTGCTCCGGGGAGGGCAGGATCACCGCCGCGTGGGGCCCCCGCGGCGGCACGGATGTGAGGATCTCGCCCACCCCGGATCCGAGCACGGGACCAGGCAGGAGCTGGCTCGGGACGTCTGCCCCGAGCACGACCGCGATCTCGGCCATCAGGGCGTCGTTGGACAGCGGATGCGCCGCCGCCGCCAGCCGCAGGGTCGCCGCCGCGTCGGCGGAGCCGCCCGCCATCCCGGCGGCCACCGGAATGCGCTTGCGGATCTCGATGCGCACGCGCGGGCCGTCCCAGCCCCGGGCGCGCAGCTCAGCCAGCGCACGCTCGGCGATATTCGGCCCCTCCACCCCGAAGCACTCGACCCGGTCGGCGCCGCGACCCGAAAGCGTCTCCAGCTCGACCTCGTCGGCGAGCGACACCGGTTGGAACAGCGTCACGAGCTCGTGGAAGCCGTCGGGTCGCGTCGCTCCAAGGAACAGGCACAGGTTGAGCTTCCCGGGCGCAAGCGCGCACAGCCTCATGAGACAAGTCTTCGCTGCAACACCCTAAGCTCCTCGGGCGCGAGCCGCTCGGCCCGGACGTCCGCTGGGTGACCGAGCTCCACCAGCGCCGCACGCGCGCGCTCGCGAACCCCTTCGTCCGCGCCCGGCGCGAGCGCCAGCGAGCCCGCGAGCGCCTTGCGCCGGTGGGCGAACGCATCGCGGACGAACTCCCGCAGGGCCGGGTCGGCGCCCGGGCCACGCCGCTCGAGCCCGACGAGGACCGAGTCGACGTTCGGCACCGGGCGGAACACGGTCCGGGAGACCCGGCGCAGGACCTTGACCTCGCAGGCGAGCTGCGCGAGCACGCTCGGGATTCCGTACGCGCCGGTCCCGGCAGGCGCCGCGAGCCTCTCGCCGACCTCGCGCTGGACCATCACCACCCACCGAGTGACGCCGGGAAGCTCGCTGATCGTGCGGAGGATCGCGGTCGCCGCGATCCCGTAGGGCAGGTTCGCGACAACCTTGGTCGGCGGCGGCCGCAGGCGCGCCAGGTCGAGCTCCAGCACGTCACCGAGATACAGCGTCACGTCGGCGAACGGCGCGAGCGCCTCGCGCAGCTCGCGCTCGAGCCGCGGGTCGACCTCGACGACGTGCACGTGGCCCACGCGCTCCGCAAGGCGCTGAGAGAGGATGCCGCGGCCGCCGCCGATCTCGAGCACGACGTCCTCCTCATCGAGCCGCGCGAGGCGCTCGATCACGTCGAGCAGGTTGCGGTCGACGAGGAAGTTCTGACCGAGGTCGCGGGCCCGCCGGGTGCTCACCAGCCGAAGACCGCTGCCGCACTGAGCTCGATCCCGCGCTCGAGCTCTTCGTAGGTGATGCCGCGACGTGCGGCGATCGCGCGGGCGGTGTGGACGACGTGCGCGGGCTGGTTCGGCTTGCCGCGAAGCGGGTGGGGGGCCAGGTAGGGGGCGTCGGTCTCGACCAGTAGCCGCTCGGGTCCGACGAGCTCGGCGGCGGCGCGGAGGGGCTCGGCGGTCGTGTAGGTGAGATTGCCTGCGAAGGAGAGCCACCAGTCCTGGTGAGCGAGGCACTCCTCGATCCGGTCGGCCATCGAGAAGCAGTGGAGGATCACGCGGATGCCCTGGGCCCGCTCGGTCAGCACCCCAAGCGTGTCGTCGTCGGCGGCCCGGGTGTGGATCACGAGCGGCTTACCGGTATCACGCGCGAGCTCGATCTGGGCGTGGAAGGCGCGCTCCTGATCGCCGCGCGGGGCGTAGTCGCGGTAATAGTCGAGGCCCGTCTCCCCGATCGCGACGCACTTCTCGTGCGCCGCGAGCGCATGCAGCTCGGCCAGGTCGGCGTCGTTGAAGCCGGTCGCCTCGTTCGGGTGGCGCCCGATGGCCGCGTACACCTGCGGGAACGCGTCGGCGGCCGCGAGCGCGGCGCGACAGGACCCCCCCGTCGTGCCGACGGTGACGATCCTCGTGACGCCGGCCGCCTCGGCGGCCGCGACGAGCTCGGCGTCGGGCGGCTCGCAGACGTCGAGATGCGTGTGGCTGTCGATCACGCGCTCTTGGGAAACAGCGGCTCGAGCGCGGTCACCCGCCCCCCCGGGCCACGCTCCGCGAACCTCGCGCGATCGTAGTCCAGGTCGAGCGCGTCGAGCGCCTCGAGCAGCCGCCCGGCGCTCGCCGGCATGTACGGGTGCAGGAGCACGCTGACGACGCGAATCCCCTCGACCAGCGACGCGAGCGTCTGGTCGAGGGCGGGCGCAGCGGCGGCATCCTTCGCGAGTTGCCAGGGAGCGCGCTCCTCGACGTAGCGGTTCAGACGCCGAACGCGCTGCCAGATCACGTCGAGCGCCTGCGTCAGCTCCGCGCGATCGGCGAGTGCCGCCACCTCGGCCGCGAGGCCGCCGAAGTCGCCCGCGAGCTCCGGGTCGGTGTCGACGGCCGGGATCGCGCCGTCGCGGTAGCGGATGATCATCGCGATCGTCCGGCTTGCGAGGTTGCCGTACTCGTTGGCGAGCTCAGTGTCGTAGCGCGTCTCGAAGCTCGCCGGCGAGACGTTCCCGTCCTGGCCGAAGGAGACGTCGCGCAGGCAGTAGTAGCGCAGCGCGTCGGTGCCGTACTTGTCCATCACCTCGAACGGGTCGAGCACGTTCCCGAGCGACTTGGACATCTTCTTGTCGTCCATCAGCAGGAACCCGTGGACGAACAGGTGCTCGGGGAGCTCGAGGTCGGCAGCCATCAGCAGCGCCGGCCAGTAGACGCCGTGGAACTTGAGGATGTCCTTGCCGATGAAGTGGAAGGTCGCGGGCCAATAGCGCTCGGTCAGGTCCTCGCCTGGCCGGGCGTAGGAGAGCGCCGTCACGTAGTTGAGCAGTGCGTCGAACCAGACGTAGAAGACCTGCTCGGGGTCCCATGGGACGGGCACGCCCCAGCGTAGGTTGGCGCGCGAGAGCGAGACGTCCTGGAGCCCCTGGTCGATGAACGAGCGCGCCTCGTTGGCGCGGATCCGCGGCAGCACGAAGTCCGGCTGGTCCCGGTAGAGGCGCTCGAGCGGCTCCTGGAAGGAGGACAGGCGGAAGAACCAGTTCTGCTCGTGCTCGCGCAACAGCGGAATCTCGTGGATCAAGCAGGTGTTACCCGGACCGATCTCGCTCTCCGTCTTGAAGTCTGCGCAGCTCGGGCAGTACCAGCCCTCGTAGATGCCGGCATAGACGTGACCGTTGTCGTGCACCCGCTGGAGGATCTCCTGAACCTTGGCGACGTGCTCGGGGTCGGACGTGCGGATGAAAAAGTCGTTGGAGGCCTCGATCCGCGGCATCAGCGCCTTGAACCGTGCGGCGTTGCGATCGGCCAGCTCGCGCGGCGTGATCCCCTCGCGCTCGGCAACCTGAGCGACCGGCTCGCCGTGCTCGTCGGTGCCGGTGAGGAAGAACACGTCCTCGCCCCGCTGGCGCATGTGGCGGGCGAGGGTGTCAGCGGCGATGGTTGTGTATGCGTGCCCTAGGTGGGGCTGGGCGTTGACGTAATAGATCGGGGTAGTGATGTAGAAGCTCATCGCTAGGGAGAAGGCTATCCGGCGCGGCGGGCCTACCCCTGGAGCGATGGCGGCGCAGGCCTGGGGGTGGTGAGCTCGCGTGGCAGGTCGGGGGCGGTGGGCGGCTGCGAGCGCGGGTTCGCGGCGGGCTTGGCGGGCGGGCTCTACGTGCCCGCGATCCGCCGGCCGCGGTCTGCTCCCGCGATCCGCCGGCCGCGGTCCTCGAGCCGCGGTCTTCGAGCGGTGGGACCCGCCGCGGTCTGCGAGCGGTGGGACCCGCCGCGACGCCCCGTGTCAAAGCATCGTTACGGCGGTCACAGCCCGTCCCCGTCCCCGTCAAGGATTCGCCACAGCCGGCCGTCCTCACGCCCGTCTGGGCACGGAATTCGTCCCGAGGTGCAACCCAGTGTGAATTATTCACCACCAGTGACCACACCCTCAGGAATGGTGGTCGCCGGCGCGCAGATCAGGGGCGCGCCAGCCGCGCCAACGCGCCGGGCGCACCCACGCACCGGCCCCGCCACACCCCACGCCGCGCCCACACGCGCCAGGCAAAGCCCACACCGCGCGGCGACTCCGGCCGACTCCCGCTGACCCCTTCAGTCCTGGCCGTCCGCCGACTGCCGCAGCAGGGTGGAGGTCGTCTGCTCGAGGATCTTGCGCCAGGCGCGGGTCGTCTCGCGCTCGGCCTCGAAGTGCTCGACGACCTTGCGCACGCGGGTGGCGGAGATCTCGATCCCGTGGCGCGCCGATATCCGCTTGAAGCGCTCGTAGTCCTCGGCAAGCTTGAGCGTCACGGACTGGAAGCCGTGGCGGGCGATGTCGACTCGGGAGGCGTAGTTCATGACGCTCGTATCGAACATCAGCTCGTCGTTCGG
>PMOY01000033.1 GCA_003165655.1 Solirubrobacterales bacterium | reverse complement strand
ATCGAGTAGAAGTGCTTGGCGCGTCCGGAGATCTGTGCCTCGATCCCGAGCACGGCGAGCTCCTTGCTCAGATACTCGCCGGCCTCACTGACGTAGCGCTCGCGCTCGGTCCGTTGCTGCGCGACGAGACCCTTGATGTCGTTGTACTTGCGCGGATGCAGGGTCTGGAAGGCGAGGTCCTCGAGCTCCCATTTAATCGCGTGGATGCCGAGCCGGTGCGCGATCGGAGCGTAGATGTCGAGCGTCTCGCGGGCCTTATCGATCTGTTTCTGCTTGGGCATTGCGGCGATCGTGCGCATGTTGTGCAGGCGGTCAGCGAGCTTGATCAGGATGACCCGGATGTCCGTGGCCATCGCGACCATCATCTTGCGGTAGTTCTCGGCCTGAGCCTCGTCGCGGGACTGGAAAGTCAGACCGGTCAGCTTTGTCACGCCGTCGACCAGCCCAGCGATCTCTTCGCCGAATGCCTCGGTCACCTGCTCGAGCGACGCGGAGGTGTCCTCGACAGTGTCATGGAGCAGCGCCGCGCAGAGCGTCTCGGTATCGAGGCGCATCCCCGCGCAGATCTTGGCCACGCCGACAGGGTGGTTGATGAAATCCTCGCCCGAGCGGCGCAGTTGGTCAGCGTGATGCACGCAGGCGTACACGAACGCTTCCTCGACCCTGGCATGGTCGACCGCGACGGCGGCCTGCTCGGCATGCTCCTCGACGATGGCAAAGAGGTCGCCGAGCAGGCGGCGCTCCTCCGCCGTCAGCTCCGCGCGATCGACGGGCTCGGGGGCGGCTACGTGCTCGACCCGATCGACTTGACGCCACGTGCTCGGCAGCAATGCCGCGCGAGCCGAGCGACCGTCCCCGCCGCCGCGACCACTCGGGTTGTCGGTTCTCCGGTCGCCGGATCCGCCCGCAGGTCCGCTTGGCGCGGGCTTCGACCGGCCTAGGCGCTTCGTCGGGCTCTTACGCTGCTCAGGTATCGCCGTCCGTCCTCGTATCGTTGAGAGTAGACCCTGAACGCCGGCGAGCGCTCGAGCGCGGTCGGCGCCGCGCCCGCAATCGCCAGGGCCGGCAGATCCCGGTCGAGGCTGACGAGCTCCAGCTCCGCGAGAACCCGGATCAGCCGGCCGGCGAGCCGCGCCGGACGACTGTGCGGACCATCTCCGCGAAGCAGGTGCTCGAGCTCCCCGCCGGCCGCCCTCCCCAGCTGCCTGAGGCCACGGTAGAGGGTGACGAGCGAATCGCGGAGTCGGTACTCCAGCTCGTGCATCTGCTCCGCAAAGCGTAGCTCAGCCTCGCCCCAGGCCAGGTGGGTATATCCGTGGCCGGCGCGATCTCGATCAGCGCGGAGAGCTGCGTGGCCGCTCGCGCCCGCCGGCGGATCGAGCGCGACGAGATGGGCGAACCTGTCGGCCAGCGCCGGATCGCGGTCGAGCGCGTGATATGAGCACAGGGCGAAGCCCCCCGTGCGAGCGCTCAGCCCCTCGAGCCGGCGTGGCACGTCGGCGCATACGGCGAGCACCGATCCCCCGCCCGCGAGCGCGTCGACGAGCACGGCCAGCGCGCTCAGGCCGCGACGGTCGAGAACGGTGCGCCTGTGCTCCTCGGGCCCCCGTGAGGCGGGTTGAGAACCATCCGGGGTCACCTGGAAGTCGAGCTCCGAGAACGCGGCCGCGACGTACTCCGGCGGCTCTCCGAGCACCTCGATCGGCCCGCGCACCGACTCCAGCGCCTGACGCAGAACGAGGCGCGGCTCAACGGCGCCGCGCCACGTGCTCCGCTCCAGGCGGAAGGTCGCGTCGACGGGGACGCCGCACGGCACCGCCAGCCGTGCGCCGCATCCGAACGCGACGGCGCCGGCGCGCGCGCCACCCGAGCGCACCGAGAAGCGCACGTGCCTGCCCTCCCCCATCGCCCGAACGTCGTCGAAGCGCCCGCCCGGAACGAGCAATCGAGCCGCCGGGTTCCCGGCCCCGCAGGGCTCGAGCAGCTCGAGCTCTTCGGCCAGCGCGAGTCCCAGCTGGGCGCCCGAGGCGACGGCATCCACGCGCTCGAGCGGCACGAGCTGGTCAGCGGTCAGGATAACCGTGGCGTGCTCCTCGATCGCCGCGCGGAAGGCGTCCACGCGCCCACGCTCGATCGTCAATCCGGCCGCGGCGCGATGACCGCCATAGCGAACGAGCTCGCCCGCCGCGGCGTGGAGGGCGCCGAGCAGGTCAAACCCCGGGATGCTGCGGCCGGATCCGGTGCCGAGATCATCGTCGAGGGCGATCAGGACCGCCGGACGGTGACAGCGCTCGGCCACGCGCGAGGCGACGATTCCGATCACCCCGGGATGCCACCCCTCGGCCGCGAGCACGTACGCGCTGCGCTCGCCCAGCTCGGCAACGAGCACGTCGGCCTCCCAGAGGATTCGCTGCTCGACGGCGCGGCGCTCGGCGTTGGCGCCGTCGAGCTCGGCGGCGATCTCGTCTGCGCGCGCGGCGTCCTCGGTCAGCAGCAGCTCGAGCCCGGCGTCGGCGCGGCGGATCCGGCCGGCCGCGTTGATCCGCGGCGCGAGCCGGAAGCCGAGGGCGCCCGCGTCGAGGTCGCCCGGGTCGACGCGCGCGACCGCCATCAGCGCCCGGAGGCCGGGCTTGGCCGTGTTGGCGAGCGCCCGCAGGCCCTCGCGCACGAGCCGCCGGTTCTCGCCTCGGAGCGGAACCACGTCGGCGACCGTGGCGAGCGCGACGAGCTCGATATCGGCCGCCGCCGTCGGCGCGCAGAGCGCCTGCGCGAGCTTGAAGGCGACGGCCGTACCGCAGAGATCGCGGCACGGGTATCCGCACACCGCCGGGTGGACGATCGGCGCCTCGGGGAGCAGGCCGTCCGCCCGCGGGCTGTGATGATCGGTGATGATCACGTCGAGCCCGGCGGCGCGAGCGTGCGCTACCTCCTCGACGGCGGTGATCCCGCAGTCGACGGTGATGAGCAGCCCGGTGCCGCGCGCCGCCAAGCGCTGCACCGTCGTCATCGCGAGGCCGTAGCCGTCCTCGATCCGGCTCGGCAGGAACCAGTCGACGCTGGCCCCAAGCGAGCGCAGAGCACGAACGAGGATCGCCGTCGCGCAGACGCCGTCGACGTCGTAGTCGCCGTGGACAGTGATCCGAGAACGCTCCCGGGCGTGGCGATGGATCAGCGCGGCGACTTCGGCGAGGCCGAGGAACGCGTCCGGTTCGTGCCGCTCTGCCGCCGCCAGAAACGCACGCGCGGCCGCCGGGTCGCCGAGCCCCCGGCGGACGAGCACCTGGCCAAGCACGTGGCTGACCCCGAGCGCGCGCTCGAGCGTGCACGCGGCGTCGAGGTCGTAGCGGGGGACCTCGAGCCGCGGCGTCGGCGGCGCCCGCTGCGGGCCTGTCGGGTGAACCTCGGCGGAGGACCTCGCGAGCTCGAGCATTCCTGGCAGGGTAAGCACGGCCGAGGACGGATCCGCGCTACGAGGGCCGCTTGTCACGCGCGCGCCACCGGCCCGCAGCGAGGATGTGACAGAGGCGGGCGCTCAGCGGCCGCTGGTCGGCCTGACCTCTTTGGCGCTCAGCTCAGGCCGATGTCGGTCGACTGATGCGCACGCTCGCGCCGCGCCCCTTCGAAGTAGACGATCGCCATCCCGATCAACGCGCCTGGAATCGCTTCGAGCGCGGTGCCGATATGCGTTGCGTGACGCCCGGGGACGTGAAAGCCGCTGACGGCGAAGCCGAAGACGATCGCGCCGCGCAACGCGCCGATGAAGGCGCCGACGATGCCTCCCCAGTAGCGGTCTGGGAGCCAGACCGTGAAGTGCCACAGAGCGAGACCCATCATCACCCACGCGAGCAGGCCCATCAGTGACCTCCTCGGCGGCCGGTATCGGGTGCGAGCGTGTGCATCAGCGGCGCCTGCCGTGACGGCGGTTGCGCGACCCGGGCTTGCGCTGCGGCGGCTTGGCCTTCGGAATCTGAGCGACGCCATCGTTCTCGGCGATGTCGGGCGCGGGAGCGGGATGCTCGTCGGGCGCGAGCGGCGGGGCGCCGCCGTCGCCCGCGGGGCGCGGAGATTCCCGGTTCGGCTCGGCCGCCTGCTCGCCAGGCTCAGGGGCCGTCGGCGCGGGCTGCGGCCCGTTCGTACGCGACCGCGGCGGCTTGGCGCGGGGTTGCGACGGCTTCGCGCGAGTCTGTGGGGCCTGGCTCGGCGGAGTCTCGCCGATCGGGGTGTGCGCCAGTCGCTTCGTCAGGGTCGACGTCGAGCGCCCGCCCTTCTCCTCGATCTCGAGATCGCGCTTCATCTGCTCGAACTCGGCCGCGGACACCACGTCGGGCTCGGGCGTCGTCAGGCGACCAACGCGGCGCGGCGCCTTCGGCGTCGGATCGACGTCCTGGCGGGAATCGGCGTACGCGGGCACCTCACCGAGCTCGGCCTCGATCCGCCGGCGCCGGTTGACGTAGGCGTGCTCGCGCTCCTTCCAGTGCGTGAGCACCGGCGAGGCGATAAAAATCGATGAGTACGCACCCGACGCGACACCGATCAGCAGTGCGAACGCGAAGTCCTGGAGCGTCTGGTTGCCTCCGAACAGGAGCAGCGCGACCACCGGCATCAGCGTCGAGAACGTCGTCGCGAGCGACCGCGTCAGCACCTCCGACATCGAGCGGTTGACGATTTGCGAGAACGCGGCCCGAGGCATCCGCGGGATGTTCTCGCGCACGCGGTCGAAGACGATGATCGTGTCGTACATCGAGTACCCCAAGATGGTCAACAGCGCGGCCACGGTCGCTGTACTCACCTCCCGGCCCGTCAGCGCGTAGACGCCGGCGGTGATCAGCAGGTCGTGCATCAGCGCGATCAGCACCGGAACGGAGAACTTCCACTCGAACCGCAACGCGACGTAGGCCGAGATCACGAGCAGCGAGGCGATGATCGCCTCGATCGCGCTGTTGGCCACCGTCTTGCCGAAGGTCGGCCCCACGGACGTCTCGTCGAAGCTGGTCACGGCACCAAAGCGATCGCCGAGATCGGTCCTGAGGGCTCCGACGCGGCTCGGCGGCAGCTCCTTGTTCGAGGCCGAGATCTGGAAGACATACTTGCCCAGCGACTTGTTCTTGACCTGCTGGACCACCGCGTCGCTGGCGCCGAGCGTTCCCATGATCGACTGGATCTGCTTCTGCGAGGCGGGCTTCTCCAGGCTCGCCGTGATCCGCGTGCCGGACGTGAAGTCGATCCCGAGGTTCAGACCCTTGCCGCCGATCGCCAGCGCCCCGATCAGGAGGATGCAGCCGGACATCGAGAAGAAGTATTTCGATGCCCCCATGAAGTCGAAGGTCCACGTCCGCTTCGGCTTGGCGGCGCCGATCGCCGCGGGCGTCCCGACCGCCCGCGAGTTGCCCATCGTCATCAGGATCGCCTGGGTCGCCATCACGGCGGTGAACAGCGACACGATCGTGCCGACACCGAGCGTGAACGCGAAACCCTGGACGTCCGCGGTCGCGAGCACGAACAGGATGAACGCGGTCAGCAGCGTGACCACGTTGGCATCGATGATCGCGGTCAGACCCTTCTTGTAACCGGTGATGATGCCCTGGCGGACCGACCGGCCCGCGCGTACCTCCTCTTTGACGCGCTCGAAGATGACGATGTTGGCATCGGCCGCGACGCCGATCGTGAGGATCAGGCCGGCGATCCCCGGCAGCGTCAGGGTGACCGGGATCAGCTTGATCAGCGCGTAGAAGTAGATCGCGTAGACGAGCAACGCGCCGGTGGCGATGAGCCCGAGCACGCGGTAGAAGGCGAGCAGGAAGATGACGATCACGAGCAGGCCCGCGGCCCCCGCGATCAGGCCCTCGTGCAGCGCCTGGTTGCCGAGCGTGGCCGACACCTGGGAGGAGGAGATCAGCCGCAGATTGATCGGGAGCGCCCCGTCCTGGAGCAGCGTCGCGAGGTCCTGAGCGCTCGTGCTCGTGAAGCCGCCGGTGATGTCGGCGCCGCCGCCGCTTCCGATCCCGTCGGGATATTGGTTGAAGTCGATCGACGGGACGGTGACGAGCTTGCCGTCGAGCTCGACTGCGAAGTGCTGATCGAGTGGGTGGCCGGGGAGGCTGTCGAGAAGTCCCCGCTTGGCGATCTGGTTGGTGACGCTCGAGAACTCCTTCTGCCCCTTGGAGGTGAAGGAGAACTGGACGTCGGGGTTGCCCGCCGAATCGGTGCTCGGCTGCGGGTTGGTGATGTCGGTGCCCTGGAGCGAGAAGTTGTCCTTGAGCACGTAGAACTGGGCCAGCGGGCTGTTGATCGCCGTCGGCTTGGTCGAACTGGCGTCGACCGCTTGGAGCACGACGGTGCCCTGGGGCACGGTGATCAGCTCGCCCTGGGGGAGCGTGACCTTGTTGCCGAACGCGGCCTTCAGGTCCTCCTGGATGTAGCCGACGGTGCTCTCGGGACCCGCGAGCAGGCAGTGCGCGCCGAGTACCGGGGTCGAATGCTGCGCCTGCGCCGCCAGCGCGCACGCGGCGCTCCCGGGCGCGCCGAACAGGTAGTAGACCGGGCCCACGTGGCTCTGGCTCGAGCTCTTGGGAGCAGTTGGCTGCTTGTGCGCCAGCGTCACGGCCTGGTAGAGCCCGAGACTCCCCACGTCGGGGCTCCCCGGGGCTGCCGCGGTCGTGCCTTGGCTGATCTCGAGCGCCGTCGGATCCTGCGCCTGCAGCTCGCTCGCCGCCGTCTTACCGTCGGGGAGGAGCGCGTTGGCCTCCCAGTCGTAGAAGTAGAGCTGCGCCGTGGTCCCGACCTGCTGCTGCGCACGCTGGAGGTCCGAGATGTCGGGGAGGCCGACGGTGATCTGACTACCGCCGGTGGTCTGGATCTCCGGCTCGGTGACGCCGAGCTGGTCAACCCGCTCGCGCATGATGTTGACCGCCTGGTTCAGTGCGGCCGGGGTGACCTTCGGAACCGACGCCGAGGGCTCGCCCTGGTAGACGAGCTCGACCCCGCCCTTGAGGTCGAGCCCGAGCACCGTCTTCTTGCTAAAGATCACCGCGAGCGAAGCGGCGACCAACCCGGCGACCAGAAGCAGGATGAAGCCGTTGCGCTGGCGGTCGGTCATGACGTGAAGTGGTACGTCCGGGAGGTGTTCAGTGGTGGTTCGTGGGCGTGAGAACGATCAGCAGGCCGCCGTTCTCGTCGTCGTATGCCGGGAATAGGTCGGCGACAGCTTTCGCGGTGTGGTTGACCGGGCCATTCGCGCTGATCTCGACGGGCTTCCCCTGCACGCGCACCTCCCACTCGAGCGCCGTGCCCACGTGATCCGCGCCGTCTTCGAACCTCAGGCCCAGCACGTCGCCGACCGGACGCCCGATCACCTGCTCGGTCTTCAGCCCGGTGAGCTCAAACGAGCCCTTCCCGCAGTCGAGCACATTGCCGTCGCCGTCGAGCGCGAAGAAGGCGGCATTGGGAGCCGGGTAGTAGTCGTCGAGCAGCTCGAA
>PMOY01000222.1 GCA_003165655.1 Solirubrobacterales bacterium | reverse complement strand
TCGCTCCTGAGGCGATAACCGGTGCTGCTCCGGCCCGCCAGCCGGGATGTCAGTGTGTGAGTCGCGGTCGTGGGGTTCGGTCGAGAGGCGGAGTTGAACCGCACGGCCCGAAGGGCCGCTCTTACCAATCGACAACCCGAGCCGCTCCGGCCCGCGACGNNCGCCAGGATTCGCACCCGGACCGGCGAGGTTGGAGCTCGCCATGCTGACTGCTTGTGCCTGACGCGAGGGAGGCGAAAATGGAGACGGCGGGAGTCGAACCCTCCTCGTCCGGCACAATCGAGGCGCTCTGCCGGCAGAGCGTCATCCCCAAGGTGATGCGGACGGGTGGATTCGAACCACCACAGCGCGGGGCGGCGGCGTTACAGGCCGTTGAGCTCGCCAATGCTCAAGCGTCCGCTCGAAAGGGTGACCGGCCGGACTCGAACCTCTCAGGCCGGGCGCTCTGCCGCGTGAGCTGAGCTACGGACCCAGGCGATGTGACCGTGCGCCTGTCTGTCCAGCCCCTGGGCAGGGTTCGACGCACAGGCGCGTTCTCCGGTCGCACGTGACGACAAATCTGTGGCGTTCGCCGATCGGCGAACGAGGTTGTCTATGCCACTCGCCTACCCTTCGACCCTGGATCNNTTCTCTCTCAGGCGGGGCCTCGATTGTCATTAGACCTTGTTCAAGCTGAGCATCACCTTTTGGTTCAAAGACTCGTGGATTACGTTCGGGCACAAAAAAAGGGCGACCAATGGGCCGCCCTCGCTTGGCTTGCTATGCACGCTTAGGATCTAGCGTGCACACCTCGCGGCGAGGGCAGGCGGATTGCCATGCTGGCGCGTGACGCCAAAGCCGTTCCGGCACGGGACGGCCTGGAACCACGACAGCATCGCGTCGGCATAGAAGGTTGGGGTGTTGAGTGAATGCAACATAGGCCGTGTGTGAGAGTAACTCATACCTGTGACGTTTGCAAGAGCGCGATCGAAGAAATTAGCCTAGCCGCGACGCCGATGGTGCCATAAGGTTTTCGGCCGTCGCGGCCGTCGCGGCCGTCGCGGCCGTGGTCACACGTGTGGAGAGATCGGCAAACCAGGAGAGAGGGGCAGTGATGCAGAGCCACCAGGCAGACGGAGTGTTCCAGGGAGGCGGGGTCAAGGGACTCGCGCTCGCTGGAGCGCTCGAGGAGTTCGCCAACAGCGAACGGCATCCGGAGAACAATGTGCAGCAGTGGGTGCAGCTGGCCGGGACCAGCGCGGGCGCGATCGTCGCCGCCTACCTGGCCACCGGACACACCGCCGCAGAGACCGCGGGGCTGATCGGACAGACCGACTTCAGCGAGTTCGAGGACTGGGGGCCCGGCGGCAAGCTACTCGGCGGCGCGATCAACCTGGCTGGCCATCACGGCCTGGCTCGCGGCAAGGTCTTCCACGACTGGTTTCGTGGCCACATCAACGATCAGACCTTTGGCGACGTTCACAGCGCAGGGCGCAACCTGAAGCTGATCGCCACCGATATCACCCGAGGCGAGATGCTCGTGCTGCCCGACTCACTGAGCAGCTATCGGCTGACCGAAGACTCTGCTCCGATCGACCCGATGGGATTCCCGATCGCCGATGCCGTCCGCATGAGCATGTCGATCCCATACTTCTTCCAGCCGATCCAACTGATCCACGCCCAAACCGGCGTGACGTCCACAATCGTCGACGGAGGCGTGCTGTCGAACTTCCCGGTGTGGATCTTCGACGTCGAGGACCGCGATCCGACGCGGCCCACATTCGGCTTCAAGCTGATCGGCGGCAAGGACGTCGGCAGCGGAATGGGGAAGGTCATCAAGGCCTTCGGGTGGCCGGCGGAAATGGGCGCCAGCATCTTCCACACGACCACCGGCGCCTGGGACAAGTACTGGGTATCTCACTCAACCTACGTGCGGACATGTCCGATCTCGGCGGGCGACATCGGCACGACCGAGTTCGACATGACCGACGCACAGAAGCAGTGGCTGCTGAGCTCCGGGCAGCAGGCGGCGGGGACGTTCCTCAGTCAGTGGGACCCGAGCCAGTACGTCAACAGCAGCGGTCGCAAGCTCCAATGAGGGCCTGGGAGCGATCGGCCCGAGCTGCTCCTGGGCCGGCGCGACGAATCGTTCAGAGCAGGGAAAACGAGCCTAAATCATAGGTCTGTCTCTTCTTATCTCTAACAATAGACGTGAAATTTCTATTGTTGCCTAACGTCTCACTCCATATGTTCGGCGGTCTTCGCGAGGAGAGCGGCTTGTAGGCGAGCGGCTTGAAGGCCAGCCGCCCGGGAATTCCTGGGTTGGACGGCGGATCTCGTCATTCGTGTCAACCTGGAGGTCTAGATGCCAGCTCGGAAAACGAGCAGCGTCGCTTTGCTGCAATGGGTGATCGTGCTCGTCGTCGGGATCGTTGTCGTTGCACTCGTGCTTGGTCTGAACCTGATCACGCGCTTGAGCGACGGACAGAAGGTCATCAACGCGGCCAAGCCGGCGTTCACAACCCAGTCGTTGAATACCGATGTAGCAGGCATCAACATTCTCTCTGACGACGTCCAGCTGGCTGATCCGATCGTCACGCCGGCGGGCGGCGGCGCGGCCGAGGTGCCGACAATCGTCGGCTTCGTGGCCGCGGCGGATCACATTTCCGACGCGCAAGCGCTGGCGGCGCTGCAAAAGGGCTTCCCGCACACGGCGGCGCTCTTGCAATCGATCCCGCTGTCCGCGGTGACGGCGGAGGTGCCCCATCTCGAAGCGTTCCTGGAGACGGCGCTGAAGGTGACCCCGGCGCAGCTCGTCGCTGCGCTGCAAGCCAACTTCCCGGCGATCCTCCAGACCATCACCTACCTGCCGGATGTGACCAACAACTGGTACAACATTCCCGGCCTCGCAGCGGTCGGATTCACGGACTTCAACGGCACCCCGGTGAGGTCCGTCCCGCAGCTGAGGACGTACTTCAAGGATGACCTGATCCCCGCGGTCGCGGCGCAGAAGAAGAACTTCGACAGCCTCACGAAGACGACGGTGAACTGGATCCCGTGGGTGATCCTCATCATCGGAATCGTCGTGATCGTGTTCTCGCTGTTGATGATCCTCCGCAACCTGCGCGGGATCGGGCGAATCGAGGCGATCGCGAGCGCGTCCGTCGTCGTGGTCGTCGGACTGGTCGTGATCGTGTTCGTGCTCGCGCTGGGCCTGATCCCGAGGCTGAGTGCCACGCAGAGGCTGATCAAGGGACTCAACCCGGCGTTCACGGTGTCCCGGGTCAAGGGCGATCGGATCGGGATCAACGAGGTCTCGGACATCATCAACTTCGAGAACCCGGTCATGACCCCGTCCGGCGGCGCTGCGGCTGAAGTGCCCAAGCTGATCGCGTTCGTATCGTCGAAGACAGGGCTCGCCCCGACGGCGGTCGTGGGCGCGCTCCAGAAGAACTTCCCGCACACCCTCGCGGTTCTGGAGGCGATCCCGCTCACGTCCGTGAGCGCAGAGCTTCCGTCCGTGGTCGGCGCTCTGACGCCGGCGGCGGTCCCGAAGATCCCGAGGCTCGCGCAGACGGTGCTTTTCGCTCCGCCCGTGACGAACGGGTGGAACGACGTGCCTGGCACCGCCGGAGCGACGAACTTCGAGGGCGGCCCGGTCAACACCGTTCCGGAGATCGGAACCTATTTCAGCCACGACGTGATTCCCGTGCTCGAGAAACAGCGGCGCGACTGGGTGACCCTGACCGCCACCTCGAGGGTCGCGTTCCTTGGGCCGCTCGTGCTGATCATCGGCATCATCGCGTTTGTCTACGGGTTGCTGATGGTGGCCCTCGCGAAGACCCGAGCACCCTGACGCCGGGTCCAACCGAACTGCCGACGAACGGCCAGCCGATCCCCTCGGCTGGCCGTTNNGTCTGTCGGGAGCCGAACGGCCTCGGGCTGCTCGGGAGCGATCTGGTGACGTCGAAGCTGGGGGTGTAGCGCCGCCTCGACGCGCAGTACGCTGGGCTCGCGCGAGTCGGCCTCGTGTTCAGCCGAGACCGACGCGTGGAATCAGATCAGATCGCGACGGTGAGTCGGAGGACAAGGAAGGCGGTGCACCAGATGGTGGTGAACGCGGCGGAGTTCGACGCCGAGCTGATTGACGCGGTGTGCGCGCGCATCCACGAACGACTCACGGACGGCACGGGCGACGAGTGTGAGGAATTCGTTCGCCAGTACTACCGCTGGGTCCCTCCTGACGACCTCATCGGCCAGAGCTCGACGGATCTCTACGGTGCTGCGATCGCGCAATGGAACCTCGCTCTGCAGCGGACCGCGGGCACGGCGAACGTCTGCGTCTACAACCCCGACTCCGACCACGACGCCTGGCGATCGACGCACACGGTGATCGAGATCGTCAGCGACGACATGCCGTTTCTCGTCG
>PMOY01000027.1 GCA_003165655.1 Solirubrobacterales bacterium | reverse complement strand
GCATCACCATAGTCGTCGATCCGGGCCGAACGACCGGTCTCGAAGACGAGCGTGGTGACGTTCTTCCCCCCAACTTTCGACCGGGTTCCAGCCAGCAAGGTGCCGTCAGTCCGACCGAAGGCAACAAGGGCAGTGGCCGTATCGTCGGGCTCATAGCGGATCAGGTGCGCAGATTCCGCGGAAAGCAGCCGTCCGACCTCTTCGGTGACCGCCCTGAACAACTCCCCCGCCGGTACCCTTGTGCGACCAGTGTCGCGATGCGCCGCAACGCCGCCTGCTCTTCGGCCAGCCCACGGGCCGGTTGGCATCGAAACGCTGACGGTCTCGAGATCCGCGGGAGCGGGGAAGACACTGCCGGGGTCGAGATGCGCATGCCGCGAGCAAAGCGGACCGGGCCGCCCAGTCCGAGGACGCGTGCGTGCGGACCCGCGGCCGTTCAGAGAACGCTCAGCAGAAGCTCCTCAGTCGCGCTTGGCGACGTACCAGATCCCAAGTGCCGGTAGCAGTTGCGCATCGATCAAGGCGTGCTCGTCTGCCTCAAGATCGCATCGTCGTAGCATGCGTGCGAGGTAGGGACGACCGACCTCGAGCGTGGGCGTGAAGCAGTTGGAAAGCGCCTCCCGGACCGTGGCCCAAGTGTGGAGGTCGCAGTGCTCACGCTGCCAGCCGGTGATCGAATTGTCGCCATCAGATGGATCGTGGCTGGCCAGCCACGCGGCAGCACGCTCGTCATAGGCATCCCACGCGAATTCGGACACGAAGAGTTGCCCCTCCGGGCGCAGATGCCCGTAGATGGACTGGAGCACAGTGGGGAGTTCTGCGTGGTGCAGTGCCATCGTGGCCGTGATCGCGTCGAATTCGCCGAGCCCCGTCGCGTGCTCCACCCGTGCTTGGACCAGACGTGGGTGAGCGGGCGCGTGCGGATCCACTCCGATCGGATCAAAGCCAAGCTCGGTCAGACGGTCGACCAGTCCGCCGTCACCGCAGCCGAGGTCCAGGATCCGAGAACCGCCAGCGAGCATCGCAGCGACAACGGCGTCGAGGTCCTTCCACCACCGGTCGTCGGCCATCCGGAGGACGCTAGCGTGCAGCCAATTCTCGCATCGCCTCCTGGACGATGACATCGGATGGGCAAACGGTCTCCCGGCGCCCATTCGCGCCACGGGGGTGCGGGTTGGCGTGCGTCTGGCGAATCCGAACGGGCTTATCCTTGCTCCGGAAGCTTGGTCCGGACCCCCTATGTCTAACCGATTGACGCTCAGGCTCAAAGCGAGGTTCTCTCGGCTTCTCGACCGGGCCGAGGATCCCGTGGAGCTCCTCGACTACAGCTATGAGCGGCAGGTCGAACAGCTGTACAGCCTGCACCGAGACATTGCTGATCTCGTCACCGCGAAAAAGCGTGTTGTGCACCAGCGCGATCGGCGGCGAGATCAGTTCCGGAAGCTCGATGCTGGTGCTCGCAGGGCGCTTGAGCTCGGCCGCGAGGACCTCGCCCGCCAGGCGCTCGAGCGCAAGCGGCTTGTGGGCCAGGAGCTCGTCGGTCTCAATCAGCTTGTCTCGGACTTGGAGTGTCAGCAGGCTCAGATGGTCGCGCATGGGCGCGGATACCGCTCGAGGATCGAGCGATTTCGCTTGCACAAGGAGGTTGCCAAGGCGCAGTATGTGGCCGCGAAAGCGCAGGTCGCGATCTCGGAAGCCGCCGCCGGTTTGTCCTCGCAGCTGCGCGAAGTCGGGGGGCGGATTGAGCGAGCCATGGAGAAGGCCGAGGACATGAACGTGCGGGCCAGCGTGATCGAGGAACTGGAAGGCTCTGGAGTGCTTGGCGCTATCGGGGCGGGCGAGGACGACATCGACCGGCAATTGCGCGAGCTGAGCTCCGGCGGGTCGATCGATGCCGAGCTTGCGCGGATGAAGCGTGAAGTCGACCGCGGGAAGTCCAGCAGTCCACCGGGCTAGCTAGCCCTCGGGACCGCCGCCACACGCCGTACCTTGGCAGGCGTAGCTTTTCGCGAACGCTTGGAAGGGCGTGCAGCGGCGGGAGTCGTGATGATCGTGTTGGCCGTGACTCGTGCCGCGGCGGCGGCGGCAGCGGACTTCACTTGGACCGGCGAGGGTGGCGAGGTCTTCGACCAAGCGGGGTCGAGGGTTGGTTGCGCGGTGAAGTCGAACTCCTCGAGCGTTTTGTTGGCCGGTAGCTTCGCGAATCGCATCCGGCCGTCGAGGCGGCGTTGCTCTTACGCGGCGACCTCGATCGCGAGGAGGTCGCGCATGAACTCGGTGTACCGGGCTTGTCATGCTCGGCGGAGTCCAGGGCCGGTGCGAGCGCCTCGGCCGTGACCGCGAGCTTGCGATACGCGAGATGTGACCGGCGGTCAAGGGCGGCCCGACAGGGCCGACTGAAGCGAGCTGCGAAGCGGCGCCCTTGTCGGCCGGGAAGCGGAGGCTACGATGGACGCGCTGTTCATCGTCGGGACTTATGTCTCTCTGAGCGGCAGGTGCATGGAGAGGGCGGGCGGAGCGTTCTGGGGGTGGACCGACCGGTCAGCGGTCGTCCTTTGGCGAAAGCCTGCGGCAGCGTCGACCGCGAGTAGGACGTTCTTGCTTGCAGAGCTCCATCCGGCAGCCTCGCGGGTCTGGGCTTCAGGACCCTGTCAGCGACTGCCGCGCCGCCTCACTGCTAGAGCGCTCACTAACAGTCGGAGGCCGGATGTTCGAACCACCCGAGCGCGGGTGGTTCAGGTCTGTGGCCGGCTCGACTCTGAGCGGGGGCTCAGTGACGGTGGGCTCGTCGAGCCGAGCCGGGTCACGGGGCGGCTGCTTTGAGGGCGTCGAGCTGGTGGCTTTGGTGCTTGAGGAGGCTTGCGAGGACCTGTTCGACGGTGCGTTGCCCGTCACAGAATCTGAAGCTGTCCTTCGGTGGGATCGTGTCCAGCTGGCTGTCGGTGAGCTCGGCGATTTGCCCGAGGGTGTCACGCGAGTCTGAGAGCTGTTCGACGACGGCGCCCACATCGATGTTGTCGGCGGTGTACTGGTGCGCGTGTTGGCCGGCGCCCGGTCCGTGTTCGATGTGACCGGTGGGTCCGTGGCCGAGGGCGCGGAGGAAGCGAGGGATGCGATGACCGCCGTTCTGGGACGGCTCGTGCGCGTCTGACATCCGGTCGCTGGTCTGAACGAACGCCGCGATCTGTTGATAGTTGTCCGCTGTGTGCCGCGTGTACGCGCCGACAGTTCCGTCGCCGAGCTTGTCCCGGCCAGGGCACGGCAGACGCAGCGTGGTCACGTCGAATGTCGACGCGAGGCCGATCAGCTCGCCGATCTGCCGATCGGCGGTCGCGTGGAGTTCTTGGCCACGGTCGGTCATTGAGATTCCTCTTGGGTTGGGTTCAATGGTGGGCATGGGCGGCGTGCGCACGAGTGCTGGGTGCGCTCCCGAGCGAGTACTTGTCGGGGTCGGTTTCGAAAGCGTGCAGGCAGCGGGTCGAGCAGAAGTAGTAGGTCTCGCCGGCTACCTCCTTGGTGACCGCCTTCTCGCGGTCGACCTTCATCCGGCAGACGGGATCGGTCACGCCGCGACGCGCGGTCATGTACATAAGGGCACTAAAGATGAGCACGCCGAGGATGTTCAGCGCGAGCTTGTAGTCCAGGCGGATAGAGCCGAAGATGTCGCGGCGGCTGGGGCGTGCCCCGGTCGGGATGAGACCGAGTCCGCCGAAGACGGCGTTGATGATCAGGGCGGCGATCACCATCGTGACGAACATCAGTGCCGTGATGCGCAATGCGAACGAGGTGCCGTAGTACTTGCGGTAGGCGACGATGATCGGCAGGACGATCAAGTCAGCGAAGAGGAACGCGATCACACCGCCGAAGGAGATGCCCCCGGACCACAGCACGGCGGCGAGGGGGACGTTGCCGACCGAGCAGACGAAGCTAAGCACGGCCACGATCGGTCCGAGGATCACGTTCTCGATCGTCCGGGGGAGCGCTGCGGCGTGCCTGATGAAAAGCGCGTTGAAGAACCCGTTGCCGAGCAGGCCGATGAACCCGGCGAGGAAGAACCCGATGGTGATCTCCTTGTAGAGCATCTGCCAGTCGCCGCGGAAGTTGTGAGCGACGTCTGACCACGAGTCCGCGCGGGTGACGCGCTGGCGCCAGGTCAGCTCCTCGGAGGCCGCCATGTGGTGCTGATGGCCGCTGTCCGCATCTTGGGCGTGGCGTCGGGCGATCTCCTCGAGCTGCGGGGAGATGAACAGCCGCAGGATCATGGTCATGATCACGATCATCACGATCCCGCCGACGTATTCCGCGAGCGTGAACTGCCAGCCGATCAGGACCCAGAGGACAAGCCCGAGCTCCCACACGAGGTTGGTTGACGCGAACTGAAACGCGAGCGCCGAGGCGGCCGACGCGCCCTTCTGAAACAGGGATTTGGCGATCGCGATCGCCGCGTAGGAGCAGGAGGACGACGCCGCGCCGAGTCCGGTGGCCAGCGCGATCGGGCGAGCACCGCTACCGGACAGGGCAGCCTCGATCTTTCTGCGCGGGACCCACGCCTGGACGATCGCTGAGATCAGGAAGCCGAAGACGAGCGCCCACCACACCGCGTAGGCCATCAGGAAGGACTGCTTGAGGCCTTGGACTAGATTGTCAAGAACAGCATCCACCCAACCCATTATACCCGGTGGGGGTATACTGAGGATTATGGCGAAACCAGAATTCACGACGACCACGCCGAGCCGTGGCTACTCGGCCACCAAGGAACAGCTGCTCACGCGGCTCGCACGAGTCGAAGGGCAGGTGCGCGGCGTTTCAGGGATGGTCGAGAACGAGCGCTACTGCATCGACGTCCTGACTCAGATCTCGGCCATTCAGGCCGCGCTTGACAAGATCTCCCTCGGCCTGCTCGACGATCACGCCCGTCACTGCATGCAAGGCAAGAGCGGCGCGCCAAGCGACCCTGAGCAACAGGTCCACGAGCTGATGGGCGCCGTCGGGCGGCTGCTGCACCACTGAGCGCGATAACCGACAGCGGCCGCGCGATCAGACAGCGTCGACCGACTCAGAGCTAACCGCGGCGAGAATCGCAGTGCGCTTGAGCGTGTCGGCGAATGCAACGGTTCTTGTGACCCAGCTGCGTCGTCTCGCCGGCGTCGTGAACGGGTGTGCTGGTGGTGGGGCGTCGGGCAGCGCGACGGTCGACGGGCGCTTCCTGGCCAAGTTCGCGTTCTCTGAGCCGACTGCTGTCCGGGTGTGGCACGAGGCTCGCGTGCTCAAGCTGCTCGCAGACCTGCCTGCATTCGACGTGCCCGACGTTGTCGCCGCCGGTCCGGACCCTGCGTGCCTGGCCACCCGGATCGTTGAGGGTGGGGCGCCGCTCTCCTATGAACTCGTGCGGTCATCGCTGCGCGCACGAGTTGATGTGCTCGGCGCCGAGCTGGCGCGGTTTCTCGCGAGCTTGAACGCCCCCCAGATCCTCGCGCTCGCCCGCGAGCGGCTCGGCAATCCACTGCGGATCCCGGACCCCGGGAGCCCGGCAGTTGCCATGTAAGGGATCGTTTCCTAACATATGGGATATGAAATCCACGTCGAACGCAAGCGCTCGGTCCAAACAGCGGTCTCGCCGCAGCTCTGCGGAGACACGAGAACACATCCTCGATGTGGCGGACCAGCTGTTCTATACGAATGGCGTCCGCGCCACCGGTATCGACGCAGTAGCTTCGNNCGGCCGAGGTAGCCCCCACGACTCTGTATCGCTTATTCGCCTCGAAGGACGACCTAGTCGCTGCATATGTCGAGCGGTGCAGCCAGCGCTATAAGGCGGTCTTGGCCAAGGCGACAGCGTCTGCCGCACCCACGCCTCGCGAGCAGATTCTCGCGATCATGGATGCCTTCGCGGCAGACGTTTTGTCCGGAGCGTGTCGGGGTTGCCCGTTCCTGATGGTGCTCGCCGAATATCCAGACGCGAACAGCCCTGCGCATGTCAAAGCGGTGGCGCATAAGGCGTGGGTTTGCGACTTGCTCCACGAGCTGGTCAGCCAGCTCGCACAGACGACCACGCTCGTGGATCCCGAATCACTCGCGGACGGGCTCGCCCTGCTCGCGGAGGGGATGTACGGCTCCGTCCAAGCACTAGGCCCATCCGGGCCCGCCGCCCTCGGTCGGACGTGCGCCGAAGTGCTGATTGACGCTGCCCAATCACACCAAGCAGCGCTCTAGCTGAAGACCCGTGGGCGGGTGGCTTGCAATGTTGGGGAACGCCGCCGGCGGTCAGGTGATGGAGCAGGCCGAGGGCTTCAACATCGGTCCCGCGACCTCGGTCGGCGTCCTCGCGGCGCTGATCATCCTCCTCATCACGTTCGGCTCGCTGATCGCCGCCGCCATGCC
>PMOY01000330.1 GCA_003165655.1 Solirubrobacterales bacterium | reverse complement strand
CGATCACCGGCATCATCACGTTCAGCTCGAAATTTCCCGCCGCCCCGCCGAACGCCACCGCCGCGTCGTTCCCGATCACCTGCGTGCACACCTGGCACACCGCCTCGCAGATGACCGGGTTGACCTTGCCGGGCATGATCGAGGAACCCTTCTGGAGCTCGGGCAGGAACAGCTCGCCGATCCCGGCACGCGGCCCCGAGCCCATCAGCGCAAGATCGCTCGCGATCTTCGTCAGTGAAACGGCGAGCACCTTCAGTGCCCCCGAGAGCTCGACCAGCGCGTCCCGATTTCCCTGTGCCTCGAACGGGTCCTCGGGCGGCCTGACCTCCAGCCCGCTGACGTCGATCAGGCGCGCGCGCACGCGACCGGCGAACTCCTTGTGCGTGTTCAGCCCCGTGCCGGTGGCGGTGCCGCCGAGCGGGATCTGCGCGACCTGCGGCAGCGCGTTGCGAATGCGCCTGGCGCCGAGGCGAACCTGAGCCGCATAGCCGGAGAACTCCTGGCCGAGGGTGACGGGCACAGCGTCCATCAGGTGCGTGCGGCCCGACTTGACGATGTCGTGAAACTCGGAAGCTTTCGCGGTGAGCGCCGCCTCCAGCTGCTCGAGCGCGGGCAGCAGGTCGTTCGTGGTCTCGTCGAGCGCGGCGAGGTGAACCGCGGACGGGAACACGTCGTTCGAGGACTGACCCATGTTCACATGGTCGTTTGGGTGCGCACCATCGCCGGCCAGGTTGGCGATCACCTCGTTCGCGTTCATGTTCGAGGAGGTGCCTGAGCCGGTCTGGAACAGGTCGACGGGGAACTGGTCGGCGAACTCGCCGGCACCGATCCTGTCACCCGCGGCGGCGATGCGCTCCGCGAGCTCGGGGTCGAGCAGGCCGAGCTCAGCGTTGACACGCGCGGCCGCGCCCTTGATCCGGCCGAGCCAGCGCACCACCGGCGCGGGGATCGGCTCACCCGAGACGGGAAAATTCGCCACGGCCTTGGTGGTCTCGCCACCCCAGAGCACTTCCTTCTCGTGCACGCCCATCGCAAAGTCCTTTCGCAGTTCGATTCCGCTCACCTGAACGCTACCCGACCCGGGACGGGGCGACCCTACGGGGAAGGGGGCGACCCGACGGGCGACGGGGGGCGACTCGACCGAGACTGGCGCTCAGCCACAGAATGCGATCAGCTCGCGCGCGACACCGACCGGATCGTCGTAGGCGATCAAGAAGCCTGCGCCGGACAGCGTCCGCAGCTGAGCATCGAGCAGCAGGTCAAGCGCTTCGCGGGCACCGTCGAGCGGATACGCGGCGTCCTCCTCGGCCCACAGCAACAGCACAGGGCACGAAATCTTCGCGTAGAGGTCGAGCAGGTCACGCTGGGCGTCGACCGGCCATCGGCGGGCGAACTTCGCCCACGAGCGAGCGAGGTTGCCGTTACCGCCGACGTCGGCCAGCGCGTGACGGATCAGGTCGCGGGCGGCGGGGCTCCTCTGGGCCGAAAGGCGCTCGCCGACCGCGGGGCGAAACACCAGCCTCGCGCCGTGCGCCAGCATGCGGTCGAGGCCTGGAACGGCCGCGGCGCGACACGCCGCACGCCACGCCGCGCGCTTGACCGCGAACTCGTCGCGACGGTGCAAACGGTTCGGCATCAGCACCATCCGCACCGGTTCGAGCTGACCGGTCGTCACAGCTCGAAGCAGCAGCTCGGCGCCGATGTCGTGCCCCGCCACCAGGGGCCGGGGGCCCACCACCTCGCGACAGAACCCGGCGATCACCTCCGCCAGCCAGTCCGCCGTGTAGGGATGCCGAGGGCGATCCTCGGAGTCCCCATGCAACGGCAGATCCGGGAGCACTACCCTGAAGCGGCCCGCCAGCGGCGCGACGATCGGCTCCCACTCCCGGTGCGAGAGCCCGAGCGAGTGCAGCAGCACGAGTCCTGGCCCGGTTCCGGTCTCGCGATAGGCAACGCGCGCGCCATCGGGGTGGTGATAGAGCCTGAGCCTCATCGCGTGGCAGGTCCGGCGTTCGGCACCCACTCATGGTCGCATCCCCCCGCACTGAGGTGTGTTCGCACACAAATGTTGTGCAAAAGCTGCACGAGGTTCGCGAACCTCGGCAAACCGCCCGAAATTGAACTCATGAACCAAGTTCACAGCATCCCCCTCGGACTCTCCACCTCGCAGGCCGCGCGTGCGCTCGGCGTCTCGCTCGGGACGATTCGGCGCTGGTCGGACATGGGCTACCTCGATTCCTACAGGACCCCTGGAGGTCAGCGTCGCTTCAGCCACGAGCAGATCGAGCAGTTCGTTGGCTCGCTGCAGCAGGGCGGCGAGCCCCGCGCCGAGCGCGCCGCGACGGGCTAGAGAGAGGGCAACCGGCCGGGCTTCGCTGGCCCATCGCCCCTCCTGACGGGGCAGGTGACTAGACGCCCTAGCCCTCGACCGTGTCCTTGATCCGGCGCTCGATGTCGAGCTCCGCGTCGAAGCTCGCGTCGTCGGCGTGGCGGTAATCGACGCCCTCGCCGGCAAGCAGATCGGCAAACGCCTCGACATAGCTCGAGTCGAGCTGCGTTCCCGCTACGCGTCGGAGCTCCCTGAGCGCCTCGAACGAGCTTACGCGCGTGCGATACGTGTCCTGAGCGGTCAGCGTGTCGTAGACCTCGGCGACGGCGATGATCTTCGCAATCTCGGGAATCTCATCGTGCCCGAGCGCTCTCGGGTAACCCCTGCCGTCCACGCGCTCGTGGTGCGAGAGCACGATGTCGGCAACGGGACCGTAGACCCCGAGGTCCCTGAGCATGTCAGCACCGAGAGCAGGATGGCGCTGGATCGCTTCCCAGTCCTCCTCACTGAGCACTCGGCCACGCTCGGAGACGCGGTCAGAGAGCGCGAAGCGACCGATGTCGTGAAGCAGTCCCGCGGTGTGCGCGAGCTCGCACTCACGCTCGCTCATTTTCGTCGCACGCGCGAGATCGCGCGCGAACCGGGCGACGGCCGCGGAGTGTCGCGCCGCGCGCTGGTCGCGGGCGTCGAGGGCGCGAACGAGGCCGGCGAGCACGCCCCAGGAAAGATCGCGGTACTGCTCGGCGCGATGCTCGGCCGTGGTCACCAGGTGCGTCATGTAGGAGAAGGCAAAGACGGCAACCAGCGCGAAGACGATCCCGCCGAGGCCGAGCTTGACGTAGATGCTGGCGCCGGCGACGGCGAGCAGAATGTTGAGAACCACACTCGGCGCATATCCACGAACTGCCTGCAGGCTCAGTCCGCCGTCGCCACCGCGATAAAGCTGCTGCAACGGGGCGACGATCGCGTAGTTGACCGCAGTGGCCACCACGCCGGCGGCAAACAGAGCGAGGTAGAACGTGGCCGTGTTCGACCTCGCCGGCGCTAGCACTCTGATCATGTTCGCCGCGACGAGCGCCGGCGCCAGCGACCCCAGCAGATTGAACGCGACGGCAAACGGCGGAGTGCGCAACCTCCGAGCAGCCGTCAGTTCCGAGATGGCAGCCGCGATACAGCCAGACGCGGACCCGAGAAACGCCGCGGCCAGGAGCAGCACGATGAACGACGCCGATACCGAAGCGCCGCCGCGAAGCCTGGTCACAGAGAGACCGGCCGCGACCGCAGCGACGCCGAGCACGATGCTCAGCGAGTCGACCCGATCCAGGTGGGCCTGCAGAACAGCCACGGTGACGCATCCGATCAGGCCCAGCCCGATCGCGTACGCCGCGACGCGCAGACGGGTATGGCGGGTCGGGTCATCCCTGGCCACGGGCCCAGTCATTCTGCCAGATTAGCGCGCGTTAGCGGGAAAGTCTGTAGGTAGACGAATCAGCCGCCGCGGAAGCACATAGCGTATGTCTCCAGTCTCGGGAGGTGGGGCGTGGGCGTCCTAGCGCCTTTGGCTTCCCCTGCCGGAGTCCAAGCCAACCAATGGCACGTTCTGCACAAGTTTATCCGCTAAACGTCCGCAATACCACCCCCCCTCTCCCCAAACACGTCCAGGAACGGCGACCTTTCCTATGCATGCGCTACCTCAAGACGAGCGAAGCGGCGGCGTTGCTGAACGTCAGCCCGAACACGTTGCGGGCGTGGGAGCGGCGGTTCGGGTTCCCCAAGCCGCAGCGATCGCCGGGAAGGCACCGACTGTTCACCCACGGAGAGGTGGCATCGCTGCGCGACGCGCTGCAGGAGGGACTGTCGATCTCATCCGCGGTTTCACGGGCGCGTGAAGGGTTGGCGACGGACACCAACTCGCTGATCGGCGCGCTCGTCTCCTACGAGGCGGAGCGAGCTGACGCCGCGATGGAATCTGCGCTCGCGTTGCGCTCGCTCGAGCGCTCGGTCGAGGAGGTGCTCCTGCCCTCGCTCGAGGAGATCGTCGGCCGGCAGACAGTCGATTCGGCGGCCTGGGCCTTCGCTGCGCACTGGGGAGCCGACTGGCTGCGCCGTGCTACGCGCCTGGCGCCGGCCCCGGTGCGCCCGGTCTCGATCGTCCTCGGCGATGCTTCGCGCGATGAGCTCGATCTCGACTGTTGCTTCATCCGTGCGTTGGAGCTCTTCTGCGTGCGCGCAGGAGCGAACGTGTTGAGCCTGTCGGTGCGTGGTGTGGTGGGCATCAGCGACGCCGTCGCCGTCCACCGCCCGAACCTCGTGGTCATCGCGGGCGGCCATTTGGGCGACGACGCCGTGGCACGGTGGGCGTACGCGGTTCGACTCGCGGCGGGTGCGATGCCGGTCGCGGTGTACCGACGCGGTCCGCAGCGGGCGCGCATGCGCACCACGGGGACCAGCGTGCTGCCCAGCGGCGCGAGCGAGGCTCAGCAGCGCCTGCTCGAGCTGGTTGAGGCAGACCAGGGCGGAAGGTCGACGCGGGTGACGATGGAGTCCCCCTACGGGATCCAAACTGGCCGGCGTACCGCCAGCATGTAGACCGGTGAAACCACAGGCAACCCGATCTCGGAGGGGAGTCATATGACGGTGTCAGGCCGAATCGTGAGTCGCGGTGCACTGGCGTTGGTGCCTCGCAGCACCGAGGAAGTAAGGCCGACGATTTGGTTCTGCGGGCACTGCGGCGCGTCCCCGCCCTTACCGGGCCCCCCCGCGACGAATGCCCGCGTGTGCCGGACCTGCGGGCTGGGACTGCTACTCGAGACCGTCGCCGACGCGGCACCCGAGGCGGGCGGAGCCTTTCTCGTGCTCGACCGATCGCTGTCGGTGTGCGCGGTCTCGAGCGGCGCCGAGCGGCTGCTCGCGACTCCGGAGACCGAAGCGATCAACCGCCACGTGACGGAGCTGCTCGTGTCCGCAGAATCCGAAGTGTCGGGGCCGTCGAACCTCGCGGCGGCGGTCTCGCATGCCGCGCGGGGTGACGAGGAACTCCGCACCGCCTTCGTCCGCCCGGCAAACCTGTTCGGTGTACGGATGCGCGTCCGGATCGTGTGCTGCGGCCCGCCGCAGGCAGCGTTGCTCGTGTTCGATCCCCCCGCCCGCAACTAGTCGACGACGTCCGCGCGTGGCGGATCCTGGTTGGGTGCGCGCAAATCCTGGTTGGCCATGAGGCGAATTCGCGGTCGGGCGGGCGGCGGATCCGCGGTCGGGCGGGCGGCGGATCGCCCCTCGGGCACTTGGCTAATCCTCGTTGGGGCGGGTAGCATCCCGGCGTAGGCGCGGCGACTCCTGCCTCGTGCATAGCTTCGGCCAAACTGCACACGTTCGTGCGCAGCTTGCACAAGAGTCTCAGAAGCTAGATAAACCTCCTGCATATGATCGGAATTCGAACCCACGCCGCAGCGAACATGCTGGGCGTCAGTCCGAACACGCTCCGCAGCTGGGAGCGCCGCTACGGATTTCCCGTTCCTTTCCGCTCGCCCGGCGGCCACCGCCAGTTCACGCTCACTCAGATCGAGTCGCTCAGGCACACCCTGGCCGAGACCCATAACGTTTCCTCGGCGATCTCGCTCGCTCGCGCCCGCGGCGAGGGCCCGTCGTCGTCCACCAGGCTCGCTTCGGCGTTCGCCGCCTTCGACGAGGACCGGGCGGATCGGCTGCTCGAGGAGAGCCTCGCGCTGCGCACGGTCGAGCGCACGGTGGAGGAGGTGCTCCTGCCCGCACTGGCGGCTCACCTCCTCGACGCGGCGCCCTCGACGCCGGAGTACGAGTTCGGGTGGCGCCATGCGACCGGCTGGCTGTCGGCGCTCAAGCGGCTTTCCGCGCCCGCCTCCTCCGATCAGGCAGTGCTCGTCTTCGATGCAACGTTCCGCTGTGAGTTCGACGCGATCCACGCCCAGGCGCTCGAGCTGGTCCTCAGGCGCGCCGGCATGCGCACGCTCTCGCTGACGCCAACGCTGGACCCAGCTCGCCTCGGCCGCGCTCTCCGCGCGCTGTCGCCTACCGCTGTCGTCCTGACTGGTCGCGGTACGTCGCTTGATGCGATCGGGAAGCTGGTCTACGCCGTGCGTGGCGTGGCCCGGGAGGCTATCGTCTGCGACTACCGCGGCGCCGTGCCGGACACCGTCGCGAGCACCGTGTGCCGGCTCGGCGACAGCGTCATCGCCGCCCGCGATCGGCTCGTCGACCGATTGGCCGCGCCGGTAGCACCGGCCGTGAGAAGCACTGTGCTGCAGTCACGCTCGGCGCAGTCGGCGTAAGCGCCCCGTCGGGACTCAGGTCGCCGGCATTCCGGCAACCCACGCCTCGGGCTCGGGTCGCCAGGATCGCGGCGACCTACAATCCCGCGCCCATGCCGACCTTGCACAGACTGGTCGATCCCCGAGCGTCGTTTCCCGAGCTCGAGCGACGCGTGCTCGAGCGCTGGCACGAGCGCAATGTGTTCGCCCAGTCTCTGCGTCGCCGCGAGGGAGCGCCCCCGTGGCAGTTCTACGAGGGCCCGCCGACCGCCAACGGGCCTCCGGCTTCTCACCACGTGCTCGCCCGCTCCTTCAAGGACATCTTCCCTCGTTACAAGACGATGCGCGGGTTCTATGTCGAGCGAAAGGGCGGCTGGGACTGCCACGGGTTGCCGGTGGAGCTCGCGGTCGAGAAGGAGCTCGGAATGAAGTCCAAGGAGGACATCGAGCGCTACGGGATTGCCGAATTCAACGAGCGCTGCCGGGCGTCCGTGCTCTCGCACGTCGAGGACTGGACACGCCTGACCGAGCGGATCGGGTTCTGGATCGATCTCGACGACGCCTACCGCACGCTCGACCCGGCCTACATCGAATCCGTGTGGTGGGCGCTGAAGACGATCCACGAGCGAGGGCTCTTGTACGAGGGGAGGAAGGTGGTCCCCTACTGCGTGCGCTGCGGAACGGCACTGTCGAGCCACGAGCTCGGCCAGCCCGACGTCTATCGCGACGTCGTCGATCCCTCCGTCTACGTTCGCCTGCCCGTCACCGCCGGCGCGGGGACGGTCCGCGAGGGCGATGAGCTGCTCGTCTGGACGACGACGCCGTGGACGCTGGTCTCCAATGCCGCGGTCGCCGTTGATCCGGAGCTGACCTACGTGCGCGCACGGGTCGGCGACGGGCCCGTGGAAGTCGTCGCAGAAGCGCTCGTCAAGCGGGTCCTCGGCTCCGAGGCCGAGATCCTTGACCGCTTTCCGGGTCGAGCGCTCGAGGGGATTGCGTATGACCCACCCTTCCCGTTCATCCCCGCCGGCGCATACGGCGAGCGCGGTCACACGGTCCTGCCCGCCGACTTCGTTACCGCCCACGACGGCACCGGGCTCGTGCACACGGCGATCGCGTTCGGCGAGGACGACTTCCGCCTCGGCGAGCAGTACGGGCTTAACGTCGTCAATCCGGTCAAGCTTGACGGCACCTATGACGAGCGGATCGGCCCCTATGTGGGTCGGTGGGTCAAGGACGCCGACGCCGATCTCGTCGAGGATCTGCGTACGCGCGGGCGCCTGCTGCGCGCCGAGCTGCACGAGCACTCATACCCGCACTGCTGGCGTTGCGGGACGCCGCTGCTCTACTACGCCAAGCCGGCGTGGTACATCGCGACGAGCCGGATCAAGGACCGGCTGCTGGCAGCAAACGAGACGGTCAACTGGCATCCCGAGCACGTCAAGCACGGCCGCTTCGGTAACTGGCTCGAGGGCAATGTCGACTGGGCGCTTTCGCGCGAGCGCTACTGGGGAACGCCGCTGCCGGTGTGGCGGTGCGCCAACGCGCACCTCCGAGTGATCGGCTCGCTCGCCGAGCTTCAGGAGGCGTCGGGGGTCGCGCTCGAGGACCCGCACCGCCCGTTCGTGGACGAGGTCCGCTTCCCCTGCTCAGACTGCGGATCGCAGATGGAGCGCGTTCCGGAGGTGATCGACGTGTGGTTCGACTCTGGCGCGATGCCGTTCGCCCAGTACCACTCGCCGCATGCCGGCACCGAGCGCTTCGAGCGTCACTTCCCGGCCGATTTCATCTGCGAGGCACTCGACCAGACGCGCGGCTGGTTCTACTCGCTGCTCGCCGTGTCGACGCTGCTCTTCGATTGCTCCTCCTACCGCAACGTCGTCTGCCTCGGCCTGATCGTCGACGACCAGGGACGCAAGATGTCGACCTCGCGCGGGAATGTCGTCGACCCCTGGGAGGTGATCGATCGCTACGGCGCCGACGCACTCCGGTGGTACTTCTTCACCTCGAAGCAGCCCTGGGACGGATACCGCTTCTCGCTCGAGACGATCGGCGAGGCGGTCAGGCAGTTCCTGCTTCAGCTGTGGAACACCTATGGGTTCTACGTTCTCTATGCGAACGCGAACGGGATCTTGCCCGACGCGGATGGAGGTCATGGGGCGACCGGAGCGAACATGGGGGACCGAGCGACCGGC
>PMOY01000226.1:272-8036 GCA_003165655.1 Solirubrobacterales bacterium | reverse complement strand
GGTGAGGGTTGTCATAGCACTGGTCGCTTGGCGGTTCGGTCCGATACCTCTGATGCTCCGACGTCGGTACCGTACTTCTCGAAGGCCTCCTGAACGGCTTGGGCGCGCGCCGGGGAGAGGCTGTCCCTCTTGTCTCGCATCCACTCGAGCGAGGCGCTGCGAGCGACGTTCGCGTCGGAGAAATGTGGCATGACATATCGCGCGTAGAGTTCGTACGAGCGCTGGGTGGCTGGCCAATCTGCCCAGTTGAACGCCTGGATCAAGAAGGTCCCGAAGTCGCCCTGCTTCTCTCTGAGCCGGTCGATCATCGCGATCGCGTCGTCAGGTGTCCCGATCACCGCGTAGTGGCTATCGACGAGGAAGTCCGCTGGATCGACGCCGTCGGGAATCTCGAATCGTTTCTGAATGGCGTTTGCGTAATCCATGTACCGCGACAGGCCGAACCTCACGTTCTCCCTGGCCTCTTCACGCGTTGCCGCGAGATGCATTGGCGCAACCAGGCGTAGCTGTGACCGGCTCACCGTCTGGCCGTGCCGAGCGGCCGTGTCGACGGCGATCTGCCAGTTCCCAGCTAGAGCATCGAATGCGCGCAGATCACTGGCCGCAACGCAAAGCATCGAGAGGCCGAGCTTCCCCGCGAGACGCCCCCCGGACGGCGTGAACACGCTCGTGACGGCGATCTCCGGACGCGGCTGCTGATATGGCAGTAGTTGCAAGCGTGCGTCGTGAAGCGAGTACCAGTCCGTCTCTTCGGTGACCACTTCACCATCGAACAACCGCACGATGACCTCGAGCGCTTGCGCGAGCCGGTCCCTCGTAGCGGTCTGGGGAATACCAAGCATATGTGCGTCGGTTGCGAGCAACCCGGGACCAAAGCCAAACATGACCCGTCCCATCGTCTGATGATCGAGCTGCATCAGGCGCTCAGCCACGATNNCCAGACCTCCGCGAACCCAAGCTCGTCAAGAAGCTGAACAAGCTTGAGATCTCTCTGAATGGCCAACGTTGGACTCTCGTCCAACGCATGCCAAGGCCCCAAGAAAATCCCGTGCCGCAAAGACGTACTCATACCATCAGCCTCCCAATCGCACACATTGAACTCACCCTCCACAGCAGGAACACCGAATGCTAGTCTCTAGCTTGCTGGCACGCAAGCCGTAGGGTATCATCGGCAAACACGAAGTTCACTGGAACTCCGGGTTTGACGAGCCGCGGACCAGCCGATCAACCGTTGAGGAACCTGGCGAAGACCCGGCGAGCATTTGCGCCGAGGATCGCGGCCTTGTCGTCGTCGGTGAGTCCCGACTCGAGAATCCTGTCCAGTAGGTGGGGCCGTTGCAGCGGCGAACGCCCGTAACCAATGTCAGCGCTGAAGGCGAGCCGGTGAGCCCCATGCTCGAGTATCCATGACTCCACCATCGCCCAGGCGGCGGGCCAAGACAGCAGCGGACCGCCCAGGTCCCAAAGGATGTTCGGGACCCGCTCGCAGATGTCCAGCGCATGCTCGCTCTCCTCGAACGAGAAGAATGCGTCGAGTGCTACGAACTCGATCTGGGGGAACTCGCGTGCGAGCTTGGCCAGCCGCCAGGCTGCCTCCAGCTTCGATTCCGAATTCACATGGATGATCGCCACTCCCTCCAGCTCGGCCAGTCGCGCCAAGAGCGGGCGCATCAACGGCGTGTCGATGTAGCAGCCCTGGAACCGGTGATGCCAGCTCATGCCGTGCAGACCCAGTTCCTCCATGCACCGGTTGACCTCGGTCAGGCCCTGGGCGCCGGTGAGCGGCTCTACGGTCCCAACCGCGACGCGAAAGCGCTCTGGTGCGAGCGCGCGGAGCTTGGCCACGCTGTCGTTGAGCGCCATCGTGTCTCGGTTACCCGCAGGTCGCAAATACATCTGCGTCGGTTGGATCACCGCCCAGTCGACGCCGAATGCATCCATCGCCCCGACCCGTCCACGTACCTCGTCATCGAGCGGCTGCTCGACCCCACTCCCCGTCAGAGCAGCCGGGGCACCGACGTGCTGATGGACATCGATCACCTCAGTCATACCACTCGTCGATCTCCCATGTCGTGCGTACTGGAACGCGATGTGCGATCAGCATCCCACAGAATCGCATCACCGCGCCAAGGGCTCATACCCGCAGCTCAAGCATCCACGCGAGCTGAGCGCCCGCGCCACACCATGATAGTTGCTAACTTACCCGCAAGCAAGCAACGAAGCGCTCGTTGCTCGTGTGATCCCGGGCGAACTCACCCGACCTGGCCACACAGCTGTTACAGCGAGCGCCTTGCCTCCCGGACTCCCCGATGGCTGCTTGCGCCCAGAAGCGTCGCGACTCCTGTGTCCTCAGGACGGAGCCGACGCCGTGGACGGCGATGGAGCCCTCGCCAGCGACGAGCCAACCGTTGAGCGCGTGACCAACCCTTGAGCGCGTGATGGACCTCGCGGCCGGGATGGCTGGCCGGGCGAGCTACCGGCTTCCCGGCTCCGAAGCAGACCTAGAGATTGGTGGAAATCCTTCGCGTGGTATCTGCCGCGCTGGGAGCTCCGGGGGTGGGACTCGAACCCACAACACCTCGGTTAACAGCCGAGTACTCTGCCAATTGAGTTACCCCGGAATATGGTGTCTGTTGCGGTTGCTTGATCCAACGCCACCGCTCCGGCCTTCGCTAAATGTACCGCGAGCGAGGCGACGCCGCCCTCGGCCTCGGCGGCGGCGTCTAAGTGCGGGGGCGCGCCGACCACTGGGGCGTGAGAACGCGGACTCCCCGCCAAGCTCCGGTCGTTGCGAACTGCCGGTTTCCGGCATGACGAAAAGGCACTCATTATTCGCCAAATTCCATCACCCCCTTACCTTTTTGAGTTGTAGGGCTTGGCGGGTCGGGCAGGGCTTTTTGCCCCCTGTCTTCGTGATCACACCCCCCCGATTTCGTAGCGGCGGCCCGGCCACCGCGACCAGCCGCCGCCACGTGTCGCGACGAGCCGCCCACGCGCGACCAGCCGCCCCGCGCTGCTCAGACGCTCTCTTCCAGTCGTGCCACCACTGCCCGGACCGCCTTGAGCACACCCTCGCGCTCGCGTGCCAGCGCCGTCGATTCGGCGCCTGACTCGCCCCGGGCGCCGGTCTCGCCCGCGGCGCCGGTCTCGCCCGCGGCGCCGGCCTCGCCCGCGGCGCCGGCCTCGACCCGGGCGCGCCGAATCGCGCGGTCGAGCCGCGCAAGCTCGAGCACGAGCTCAGCATGCTCGAGCCGATCCTTCGTGGCGTCGGGATACCGTCCGGCTCGCGCGAGGAGATCGGAGATCACGTGCGCCAGCTCGTCGTCCTCGGGAAGCCCCGCGAGCGGGCTGTCGATGTGATCCAGGAGGTGACGCGCCGCGCGACGCAGCGGCTCGCTGCTCAGATGCTGATCCGGATCGATCGCCGCCAGGACGGCACGCCCCGCGTCGGGCAGCGCGACGCAGAGGACGAGGAAAGTGCGCTCGGCGCGCGCTCCCTGGTCGAGCGGTGACGGCGTCACAGGCTCCCCGCCGCCCACGACCGAGCTCGACGCCGCCGTCGTCCGGCTACCTGCCAGCAGCGACTCGAGTCGCCGCTCAGGCAGCTCGAGCCGCCCTGCCACCCGCTGGACGAGCTCGTCACGCAACGAGCTCGGCGGCACCTCCGCGAGCACCGGTTGGAGCTCCACGAATGCCCTGTCTCGACCCTCGGCGCTCCCCGTGTCGGCGTGGTCGAGGATCCGCTGCACCTGGAAGACGACGAATGGGACCGAGCCCTCAACGAGCTTGCGGAGTGCATCCACGCCCTCCCGCTGCACGAGCTCGGCGGGATCCGCGCCCTCGGAGAGCGCTACGACGCGTAGCTCGAGGCTCCGGCCGGACGCAAGTCGCGCGGCCCGCAACATGGCCTCCTGGCCGGCCCCATCGGCGTCGAGGCAGAGCTCGAGCACGCGGGCGACGCGCTCCAGCTCACGGAGCTGCTCCTCGGTCAGCGCCGTGCCCATGATCCCGACGGCGTTGCGCAGACCGGCTTGGTGAAGAGCGAGGACGTCGGTGTAGCCCTCGACGAGCAGCGCCCGCCCCGCCCGCGAGGCTGGGCCGCGGGCCAGGTCGATCCCGAACAGCTGGCTGCCCTTGTGATAGAGGTCGTTCTCGGACGTGTTCAGGTACTTGGGGCGCTGGTTCTCGCGCATCGCGCGCGCCCCGAAGCCGAGCACGCGTCCGCGGGAGTCAGCAAGCGGGAACATGATCCGCTCCCGAAAGCGGTCGAAGATCGATCCCGGGCGTGACTGGGACCGTTGCGCGAGCCCGACGGCGAGCAGCTCCTCGTCGGTGAACCCGGCGCGACGCGAGGCGAGCAAGATCCGGTCCCACGCGCTCGGCGCGTATCCCACCCGGAACTCGCGCAGCGTCTCCTCGGCGAGGCCCCGCCCGATCAGATACGTCCGCGCGCGGGCGGCTTCGCTCGCCTCCCACAGATAGCGCGCGTAGTAGGTGGTGGCGCGCCCGAGCAGCTCGTATAGCCGCTCCCGGCGCTGCCGGCGCGCTGCCGCAGCCGGATCTTCGTCCTCGGTGTCGAGCTTGACGCCGAAGCGGTCGGCGAGTACCTCGAGCGCGGCGACGAAATCCAAGCCCTCGGTCTCCATGACGAAGGAGAAAGCGTCGCCTGAGGCCTGACAGCCGAAGCAGTGGTAGCGCTTGTCATCGGGCAGCACATGAAAGGACGCGGTGCGCTCGTCGTGGAACGGGCACAGCCCGAAATAGCTGTTCGCGCCCGCGCGGCGGAGCTCGGCGCGGGGCGAGATCAGCGTCAGCATGTCCACCGCGTCGCGCACGCGGTCGCGAGAGTCCGCCGTGTAGCGCGTCACGGCGCGAAGGCGACCGGCACGCTCAGCGCCTCGAACGCCCTGATGCAGTATCGGTCCGTCATGCCGGCGATGTAGTCGGTGACCCGTTGGGCAGTGTCGCCCCCGTTCTCCGGCGTCGCCTCGGGATGCTCGCAATAGTGATCGAACAGCGTCCGCACGACGCCGTCGATCTTCGCATGCTCGCGCCGGGCATCGGGACCGAGGTAGACGCGCTCGAACATGAACGTCCGCAGCGCCGACATCGCCTCCGCTGCGCGCTCCCCCTGGACGATGTCGCCCGCGGCTTCGGAGTGCTCGACGAGGTCGTGGATGAGCGCGTCGATCCTGAGGGATCCGGTGTCGCCGAGGGCGACGATCGCTTCCGCGGGAAGGTCCGATTCGGCGATCACGCCGGCCCGCAGGGCGTCGTCGATGTCGTGGTTGATGTAAGCGACGCGGTCCAGGAGCCGGACGATCTTGCCCTCGAGCGTCGCCGGCTGCGCGGCGCGACCGGAGTGGTGGAGGATCCCGTCCCTCACCGGCTCGCAGAGATTGAGGCCGTGGCCCTCGCGCTCGAGGCGATCGACGACCCGAAGCGAGTGCTCGTTATGCCGAAAGCCACGCCCGAAGCGCTCGGTCAGGCAGCGGTCGAGCACGTCCTCGCCGAGGTGGCCGAAGGGCGGGTGACCGAGATCGTGTCCGAGGCCGATCGCTTCGACGAGATCCTCATTGAGTCGCAGCGCCCGAGCCACGGTCCGCGAGACCCCGGTGACCTCGAGCGTGTGCGTGAGCCGCGTGCGGTAGTGATCGCCCTGCGGGGAGACGAACACCTGCGTCTTGTGCATCAGCCGGCGGAACGCCTTGCAGTGCACGATCCGGTCGCGGTCGCGCTGGAACGGCGTGCGCAGACCGCAGTCGGGCTCGGGCCGGGCACGACGCGCCGGGTACGAGGAGGTCGCGCGGGGGGAGAGCACCGCGGCCTCGAGCGCCATGATCCGTTCGGCGAACGCCGTGGCGACCGGCCCGTTCGGGTGCTCGCGGGCGAGGGCGACCAGATCGGCGCCGCCGAGGTTGGTGGTACTCATGCGACCGATTCTGCCAGCGCGCGGAGACGTGGTGCTCCGCGGGCGCTCGTGCTTGTGGCGAAGTTGCGACATGTTGCGTGCGCGACGCCGCCGTCGCCCCTACCCCACTCCCATCAGTGGCCGCAGCCGCACGTGCGCGTGATGCTCCGCCGTCTCCCCGATCGCTCGCTCGGCCTGGCGCAGCGCACGCTCGGAGGCTTGGGGGGCGCCGGCGAGCGGTGCCCCGAGGGCGTCGACGAGGAAGCGGTAAGCCTCCTCGTCGAGCCGGAACGCGGTCGCCTCGCAGCCACTGCACACAACCCCCCCAGCCGCACCCGAGAATCCCACCAGGTGCTCGGTCGCTCCGCAGCTCGCGCACGCGGTCAGCTGGGGCACGATCCCCGCCGCGAGCAGGAGCTTCAGGCGAAACGCGAGTCCGGTCGCCGCCTGGGCATGGCAAGCGTCCGACGCGAGCAGCGCGAGCCCGTTGGCGAGCAGGCGGAACACCTCGGGGTGGGGATCACCGGTCTCGAACAGTCGCGAGACCGCGTCGCAGGCGCGAGCTGCTGCATCGAGCGTGGCCGCATGGTCGCGAACCCCACCGTGGGCGCTGAGCGTATCCGCGCTCGTCACCGTGAACAGGTCGCCCCGCCCCTCGTGGAGGACGAGGCTGAGGTGGAAGAACGGCTCGAGCCGGGCACCGAAGCGACTGCGCGTCCGCCGCGCGCCCTTCGCGATCGCTCCGACGCGACCGTGGCGCGGGGTGTACAGGTGGAGGATCCGGTCCGCCTCGCCATATCGGATCGAGCGCAGCACGATGGCCTCGGTCCTCAGTGGAGCGGACATACTATGCTTTGTGAAGCGATGCCTTCGGTAACCATCTACACAAGCCAGCCTTGCCGGTACTGCACTGGAGCCAAGGCGCTCCTCGCGCAGCGTGGGATCGAATACGAAGAGATCAATCTGTCAATGGACCCGGACGGTCGCGCAGAGCTTGCGCGCACGACCGGCATGATGACCTTCCCGCAGATCGTGATCGGCGAGCATACGCTCGGCGGCTTCGATGAGCTCCGAGTGGCCGACTACACCGGTCGGCTCATCGAGCTGCTCGCGGCCTAGATCTCAGACCTCGCCCTGCCCCGCGGCCCGAGCCGCGTGCTGCGGCGCCAGCCCACGCCACTTGATCGCGCTCACAGCCGCCGGCGCCGCGGGCGCGGCTGGCAGTGCTCGCAGACGTATGTCCCGCGGCCGGCGACGACCAGCTTCTTCACCACGGTTGCGCAGGTCGGACATGGCTCACCCTCTCGACGGTGGACGAGGAAGCGGTCCTGGAAGGACCCGGCGGCGCCGTCGACATGGCGAAAGTCGTCGATCGTCGCTCCCTTGGCCTCGATGCCGGCACGGAGCGCGTCCTCGATCGCGTCGCGTAGCGCCGCGAGCTGAGCAGTACTGATCCGACCCGCGGGTCGGAGCGGGTGGATCCGGGCGCGATGCAGCGCCTCGTCCGCATAGATGTTTCCGACTCCGGCGATCCGGCGCTGGTCGAGCACGAACGCCTTGATCGGAGCCCGCACACCGCGCGCGAGCGTCCGTAGGTAATCGACCGTGAACTCCGGTGTCATCGGCTCGGCGCCGAGACGCTGATCGAGGTAGGCGTCGCGCGACGGGGTGCCATGAAGCAGATGGGCTGTTCCGAACCGGCGAGGGTCGACATAGGCCACGCGGTGGCCGTCGTCGAGATCGATCCAGGCCCTGACGTGCACGGGCGCGACGACGGGGTCGTAGAGCAGGGCTCCCGTCATGCGCAGGTGCACGAGCAGGTGCCGATCGCCGGAGAGCGACCAGATCAGGTA
>PMOY01000226.1:0-218 GCA_003165655.1 Solirubrobacterales bacterium | reverse complement strand
TCGACTTCGGGTAGCTCGGGCATGGCTGGGACTCAGAGGAACGGGTCGCCGGGGAGGCTCGGCGCGTCACGACCGGCCAGCCAGCGCAGCGCGCTCGCGCCGACGTCGGCCAGGGGGCCGTCGTGGCGGGCGCCGGCGTGTCCCGGGAACACTGCCAGCAGCGGGACGTGCTCGCGCGTGTGATCGGTGTGGGGCGCCGTCGGGTCGCAGCCGTGATC
>PMOY01000166.1 GCA_003165655.1 Solirubrobacterales bacterium | reverse complement strand
GGCTGCCACAGCTCGACCCGATTGCCCTCAGGATCGGTGACCCAGCCGAATCGACCGACACCCTCCATGTCCTGCGTCTCTTGAGCCACGTCCGCTCCCTTGGCGCGCAATTGCGCGAGCATCGCATCCAGGTCGCGGACCCGGAAGTTGAGCATTGTTTGCTGGACGCGCGACCCGAAGTAGTCGGTCTCGGACTCGAACGTGGCGAACACCGTCAGCCCGGCCCCCTGACGCCACAGGCCGTTCTCATCGGCGTCCACTCCTAGGCCATCGCGATACCACGCGCCCAGGGCCGCCGGGTCGGCGGCCCGGATGAAGTATCCACCGATCCCAAGCACACGCTCCATGCCGCCATCTTGCCAGGACGGCGATCGGGCGGGCTGGCATCACGCCATCGCCCGCTTCACCCCGTCCCAATCGCGGGGGGCCTCGTTAGCGCCAGCTACCGTCGCCCAGCTCCGTCAGCCGCCGCAATCGGTCCGCGATGCCACCAAAATTAGCCCACAGAGGACTGACCTCCTGCTGCGACTGGAGACCTTATGGCCGCAGTCCACTGGAAGACAAACGGGCGCCCCGGAAACGAATCCGGGACGCCCGCTGCGTACGGAGAAATCCTGCTGGGGTTATTGGACCGAGACCTTCTGGGTGACCGTCTTGGAATGGCGCTTGCCGCTGGTGGTCTGCAGGCTCAGCGTGTAGCTGCCCTTGCCGAGCTTGTGGCCGGCGAAACGCTCGGTCAGCTTGTAGCTGCCCTTGCCGGCCTTGCGGTCCTTGATGGTGACCGTGCCGACAACCTTCGTCTTGCCGTGCACCATCTCAACCAGCTTGAGCTGGACGGTGCCGGGCTTGGTCAGCGTGAAACTGACCTTGACCGGGTGCTGGGCGGTGAGCGTGTGCGAGCTCACGCTCACCTGCTTGGGCGCCTGCGGAGCGGGGACCGGCTTCGGCGTCGAAATGGGCGGGGTGGGGGTGGGCACGGGCGGAGTCGGTGCTGCGGCAGGCGCCGGAGCGACGGTCAGCTGCTCTGTCGCGGTGCTGGTGTTACCGGCCGGGTCGGTGACGGAGGCGGTGACCGTGCGGACGCCCAGGCCCATGGGCACCCCCGGAGCGACGTTCCACGTACCGTTGGACTGCACCACCGCGGTCAGCGTCTGCGCGCCGATGCTCTCGGTGATGGTCGTGCCGTTGACGACCGCTGAGAGCGTTTGCGCTTCGACGTCGACGGTGATGAGGGTCCCGGGCGCGGCGTTGGTGGTCCCGGAAATGACCGCTGTCGGGTCGTTGGTCAGGACCGTGGGTGCGCCGTCGAGGGTGATCAGCGGCGGGACGGTGTCGATGGTCAGCTGCTGGGTGGCGCTGCCGACATTCCCCGCCCCGTCGGTGGTGGAGGCTAGCACCGGGTAGGTGCCGTTGGCGAGAATCGTGGGGGTCACCGACCAGCTGCCGTCCAGCGCCGGGGTCGCGGTCAGCGTCTGCCCGGCGACGGTCACGGTGACCACTCCGGACGAGCCGACATCGGTAGTTCCAGAAATCGTCGGGGTGGCATCGTTGATATCTACCGCGGCGCCGCCGGTGAGCGTGACCGTGGGCGGGGCGCTGTAGAAAGCGTCGGAGTTCATCGTGACCGCGGTTTCGGCGAGCACTCGGCCGTTGACGAGACTGTCGGCGCCGATGGCGCCCGAGGTGGCGGCCAGCACCGTCCCGGCGAACTGCGCGTCCGCGCCGAGCGCGAACGCGCCGTTGACCTGCCAGAAGACATTGGCCGCCTGCGCGTCCCCGGTTAGCTTGACCTGCGCCCCCGCGCCCAAAGACAGCGCTCCGTTGACTTGGATAACGAATACGGAGCTTGGGTTCCCTCCGCCGTCAAGGGTCAAGTCGGTCGACGCGGCCATGCCCGCGGCGGCCGAGTCCGTGTACAAGCCCGGGGTCAACGTCGCGCCGGCCAGCGCCGGAAGCGCGGTGCCGGCCGGCCGGGACTGCGCTTCGTTGTACGCCGTGAGAAAGTCGCTATACGCTGTGGTGTCGGCGGAGCCGACCTGCATCGTGCCGTCGAGCACGCCCGGCGGAAAGCCTGTGGGTGCCACGGGCGAGCCGATATCACCGCGGACCGTCGAGTCTCCGGTCGTACCGGTATTGGTATTGGTCACCGACGCTCCGCTGATGACCGCGTAACCAGCCGCCTGGCCGAGGTTGACCGTCGGCGTAGACGCGGCCAATGCCGACGGGGCGGAAGCCAACGCGCACACCAGCAGCCCGCCAACGAGTGCGGACAGGCACTGCACTTTCACAAACCGGGTAGTGGAGGACAAGCTCATTGAGCGCCACCATGCCCACCTGACGGCATCGGCCGGGCAGCCCTCGCAACGGCGGCGACGCCAAGCGCCCAAGGGCACGGGTACGGAGCTCGTCAGGGCGCTCGGCGCGAGGCCCAGCGCGGCGACGACGCTCGCAATGGCGGTAAGCACGTGGTTCGGGGTCCGGCAAGAGCGCGGCATCATGAGTCCGTTCATAAGGGGTTTCCGGGCGGGATGGCCGTCGTCAGTCGGGACGGTGCCTGCGCCTGAGGGAGTGGAGCGGAAGGAGGTCGAGGTCTTCCTGACCTATCTGCCACCTCCTGCCATCGGCGCCGATTTTCCGATGCTTTAGGCACGGTGGACGGCAGCGGACGATTAGGCCGCCATCAACGGCGGCGGACCTTCAGGCGCCATGGACGGCGGCCTGCTCCACCCCCGGTCCAACAGCCCAAGGGACCGCCGGGCGGCGGGCTTGACAATAGGTTGGCTCTCGACGTATCGTGTGGGTGTGGAGCTTCGCCCACCGAGTTATTTCGCGCTTGCGGCGCTGATCGATGGTCCGTTGCATGGCTACGCGATCGCGCGGCGCGCCCGCGAGCTCTCGGGGGGGAGGGTGCGGCTCTCGACCGGAACGCTGTACGCGCTGTTGGAACGCGCGCTCTCAGAGTCG
>PMOY01000237.1 GCA_003165655.1 Solirubrobacterales bacterium | reverse complement strand
GTCTCGCCCCACGACAAGGAGTACGACCCGAGCTTCGCAACCCTGCCGAACCTCATCGTGATCGATGGCGGACAGGGCCAGCTCTCGGCCGGCCTGCGTGCCCTCGGGCCTTTCCGTGAGCGCGGTGTCACCGTGGTCGCGCTGGCGAAGCGAATCGAGGAGCTGTTNNAGGCGCACCGGTTCGCGATCACCCATCACCGGATTCGCCGCGACCGCGCGATGACGGCTTCGATCCTCGATGGTCTGACCGGGATCGGCCCGGCCCGCAAGCGCGCCCTGCTGAAGCACTTCGGCTCCCCGGATGCGATCCTCGCGGCGTCGCGGGAGGAGCTCGAGGCGGTCCCCGGGGTTCACGGAAGGCTCGCGCGGGACCTCTACCGCGAGCTGCACAAGACGGGAGTGTGAAAGACCGTGAGGCCGAATGCCGACTCGACGGGTGTCCGGCAATGCCGTCAAGCTTCTGTTCATGGAAGCGTCCAGGCGCGCGCCTGACGAGGCCCCACGCCCGGGGGTGACCGATGGCGTGACTCCGTCGCGCTTTGCCCTCACCGATCTCGTGATCATCACTGGCTTCTCGGGTGCGGGGAAGTCGACAGCGATGGCCGTGTTCGAGGACGAGGGCTACTTCTGCGTCGACAACCTCCCGTCGGAGTTGATCCGCTCGCTCGCCGAGCTGTTTCGGCATGGGGGGTCGAAGATCGAGCGCGCCGCCGTCGTGTCCGATGCTCGGGCCCGAGGCTACTTCGAAGGGCTCGCGGCGATCCTCGACGATCTCCGCGCGGCCGGCGTCAACCACCGCGTCCTGTTTCTGGAGGCCGACGAGCAGACGCTGCTGACTCGCTACAAGGAGACTCGCCGCCGCCACCCGCTCGCGGCGAGCGGGAGCGTCGCGGGCGGAATTGCCCGCGAGCGAGCGCTGCTCGCGCCGCTGCGGGAGCGAGCCGACGTGGTGATCGACACGGGCGCTCTCACGGCTTCGATGCTTCGCCGCAAGCTCGCCGACGAGGTCCTGCCAGCGCGGACCACCGCCCGCCTCGCGATCAACTTCCAGAGCTTCGGTTTCAAGAACGGACCGGCTCGCGACCCGGATCTACTGTTCGACGTGCGCTTCCTGCCCAATCCCCACTACGAGCCCGACCTGCGGCCGCTCACCGGGACCGACCAGCGGATCGTCGACTTCATCGATCGGGATGGGGCGCTCTCGGCGTTCTACGACCGCCTGCACCCGCTGCTTGACTACCTGCTGCCGCAGTACCTCGCCGAGGGCAAGGCCCACCTCGTGATCGCGGTCGGCTGTACCGGTGGCCGTCATCGCTCGGTGGCTGTAGCCGAGCACCTGGCGGCACGCTACGGTGACTCGAGCGACTATCTCGTCGAGGTGTCGCACCGCGACGTCCACAAGCCCGAGCGCCGATGATCGACCACGTGGGCTTCGAGGTGTCGGACCTGGCACGGTCGGCGCGGTTCTACGACGCCCTCCTGTTCGCGCTCGGGGCGCGGCGGATGTTCGAGAGCGAGCACGCGGTCGCCTACGGCATCAACGGCCCGGTGCTGTGGATCGTCGTGCGCGGTCGTGCCCCCGGACCCGGCTACGGGCACGTTGCGCTCCAGGCGACCGGTCGGGCGGCGGTCGACGCCGCGTACCGCGCCGGGCTCGCCAGCGGTGGCTCCGGCGACGGGCCGCCCGGGCCTCGCCCGCAATATGGACGCGGGTACTACGCCGCGTACCTGCTGGACCCTGACTTCCTGCGGGTCGAGGTCGTGAGCCGACGCTGACCTTTATGCCGCTGCGCGGGCCGCCTGGCGCTCCGGTGAGACCTTGACGACGTCCCAGATCAGGCCCACGCGCTCGAGCGCGAGGATCACGTAAGCCGATGGATCGACTTGCCAGCGACGCAGGCCGTGGATCGCTGAGGTCGGAAAGGCGTGGTGATTGTTGTGCCACGCCTCGCCAAACGTGAACAGCGACAGCCACGCGAGGTTACGTGACTCGTCGCCGGTGGCGAACGGGCGCCGGCCGAAGGTGTGGCAAAGCGAGTTGATCGAATAGGTCACGTGGTGGACAACGAGCATCCGTACCAGCCCGCCCCAGAGCAAGCCGGTCAAGCCGCTCATGATCGTGTGGCCGATGGCGACACCGAGGCCGAACGGGAACGCGAGCCCGACGACGACCCACACGAGGAACGTGCGGTTGATCCGTTCGATCACGGGATCGGCCAGCAGGTCCGGCGCGTAACGCTCTCGGGATGCGCGCTCCGTGTGGATGAACAGCCAGCCGACGTGGGCATGGAAGAGTCCGGTCAGCGCTCCGCGTATCCCGGGGGCATGCCCGACGTGCGGGCTATGCGGATCGCCGTCGCGATCCGAGAACGCATGGTGCTTGCGGTGATCAGCGACCCAAGAGATCACCGGACCTTCGATCGCCGCTGAGCCGAGCGCCGCCAGCAACCCGCGCAGGAACGGCGAGGTCTTGAAGCTGCGATGGGTGAGCATCCGGTGAAAGCCGACAGTCACGCCGAGCCCCGTGCACACATAGACGACCGCGAACACGATCAGGTCGCTCCACGACAGCGCGCGTTGCCAGGTCTGCCAGACGGCGACCCCCAAACCGATGAAGGGCAAGCCGGTGATCAGACCCGTGATCAGCCGGTGAACCGATTCGTTGGCGACGGGCTCGATGTCCTCGGCCGTGATTTCGTAAGCGTCCACGGGACCTGCTCATCCTAGATTGCTTTGCCCGTTGACGCGTTGCGGGCATCGGTCCCTCCACTTCGCCTGGAAGGATCGATCGCCGGCTGCGGTTGGCCGAAGCCCGACGAAGGCGCCCGGCTCTAGTAGCCTTCCGGCGCCTCAAGGCTTCAATCGAGTTCTGTTGATGCGGAGGAAGGAAGATACATGGCGGTACGTGTCGGAATCAACGGGTTCGGGAGGATCGGCCGGAATGTCTTCCGGGCCTCATACGAGCGCGGTGCCGAGATCGAGTGGCTGGCGGTAAACGACCTCGTTGACCCGAAGACGATTGCCCACCTGCTCAAGTACGACTCGATTCTCGGCCGCTTTCCCGGGGAGGTCGAGGCTACGAGCACGGGCCTGCGGGTCGACGGCACCGACATCCAGGTGATCGCCGAGAGGGATCCGGCCGCCCTGCCCTGGGGCGACCTTGGAGTGGACGTGGTGATCGAGTCCACCGGGCTGTTCACTGATCGAGAGAACGCATCCAAGCATCTTGATGCCGGCGCGAAGAAGGTCGTGATCTCGGCACCCGCGAAGAATCCGGACGTGACCGTCGCGCTGGGCGTCAACTTCGACGAGGTGTACGACCGCGATCGGCATCACGTGATCTCGAACGCCTCGTGCACGACCAACTGNNCACGGCCTGATGACGACGATCCACGCCTACACGGCCGACCAGCGCCTCCAGGACATGCCCCATGGCGACCTGCGCCGCGCGCGGGCCGCAGCGCTGAGTCTGATCCCGGCCTCGACGGGAGCGGCGAAAGCGATCGGCCTGGTGATCCCCGAGCTCAACGGCAAGCTCAACGGATTCGCCGTCCGGGCGCCCGTGCCGACCGGATCGCTCGTCGACCTGACAGTCGTGGTGAAGCGCGAGACGACGGTCGACGAGGTCAACGCCGCATTTCGGGCCGCGGCGCAGAGCGGTCCCCTCAAGGGCATCCTCGAGTACAACGAGGACCCGATCGTGTCGTCCGACATCGTCAAGAACCCCGCCTCGTCGATCGTGGACGCGTTGCTTACGGTCGTGATGGAAGGGACGATGGTCAAGGCCGTCGCCTGGTACGACAACGAGTGGGGCTATTCGAACCGTATCGTCGAGCTGGTCCAAAGGCTCCTGTGAGGACCCTGCGGGACCTGGGCGATGTCAACGGGAAGCGGGTCCTGGTCCGGGTCGACTTCAACGTCCCGCTGGATCACGGTGCAGTGGCCGACGACACACGGATACGGGCAGCGCTGCCGACGATCGTGGAGCTGCGACGGCGCGGTGCCCGCCTCGTGCTCGCGTCGCACCTCGGGCGGCCCAAGGACCGCGACCCGGCCCTGTCGCTGCGTCCGGTCGCGGACCGGCTCGCTGAGCTGAGCGATGTGCACGTCACGCTGGCACCGGGCGTGGTCGGCGACGACGTCGGCGCGCTCGCCGAGGAGCTGGCTCCCGGCGACGTGCTGCTGCTCGAGAATCTTCGCTACGAGCCCGGGGAGACCCGCAACGATCCCGAGCTCTCCGACGCGCTCGCGGATCTGGCGGACGTCTACGTGAACGACGCGTTCGGAGCCGCGCACCGCGCTCACGCGTCGACCGAAGGGGTCGCGCACCGGATCCCGAACCACGCCGCGGGCCTCTTGCTCGAGCGCGAGGTGACGACGCTGCGTGCGCTCTTAGATGAGCCCCAGCGTCCGTTGGTGACAGTGCTCGGCGGCGCCAAGGTGAGCGACAAGCTCGCCGTGATCGAGCGCTTCCTGGAGGTCGCCGACACGATTCTGATCGGCGGCGCGATGTGCTTCCCGTTCCTGGCCGCGCGCGGCCATACGGTCGGGTCGTCCCTATGCGAGGACGTGGATGTCGAGCTCGCGGAGCGCCTGCTTGCGTCGGGCCATGAGCATCACGCCTCGCTCGAGCTGCCGAGCGACCTCATGCTCGCCGACCGGTTCGCGGCGGACGCGCGGACTCGGGAGCTCGACGGCGTCGACGTCCCAGACGGGTGGATGGGCGTCGACATCGGTCCACGAACGTCGGCGGCATACACCGCGGAAATCGCTCGCGCCGGCACCGTGTTCTGGAACGGCCCGATGGGGGCGTTCGAGATCGAGCCCTTTGCCGCCGGCACGCGCGCCATCGCCGATGCGGTGGCCGGCGCACCGGGGAAAACGGTCGTCGGCGGCGGTGACTCGGCCGCGGCGCTGCAAAGCTTCGGACTTGCCGACCGCGTCACCCACCTTTCGACCGGGGGCGGTGCCGCCCTGGAGCTGATCGAGGGCCGCCCGCTGCCCGGTGTGGAGGCACTTTCGTGAACCCCGCGGCGCGAGCTCCGATGATCGCCGGGAACTGGAAGCTGCACAAGACGGTCGCCGAGGCCGAGGCATATATTCAGGCCCTGCTGCCGCGCGTCTCCACGGCGGACGGCGTGGAGGTCGTCATCTGCCCGGCCTACCTCGCTCTGCAGGCGATGGTCGACTCGACGCGAGGGTCGCGCGTGGCCGTCTACGCCCAGAACATGCATCAGGCGCCCGAGGGAGCATTCACCGGCGAGGTGTCGGCGCCGATGCTCTGTGAGCTCGACGTCGGCGGCGTGATCCTCGGACACTCCGAGCGCCGGGAGCTGTTCGGTGAGACCGACCGCGCGCTCCAACTCAAGGTTCCCGCGGCGCTCGAGGCCGGCCTGCAGCCAATCCTTTGCGTCGGTGAGACCGAGGACGAGCGCGACCGGGGGGACACCGAGCGAAAGCTTCGCCACCAGGTGCAGGAAGGCCTGGCCAAGGTGCCGATCGAGCGACTGGGCGAGATCGTGATCGCGTACGAGCCGATCTGGGCGATCGGTACCGGGCGGGTGGCGACACCCGCGCAGGCTCAGGAGGCGATGGCCTTCGTGCGGGCTCTGGTGGCGGACAGATCGCGTGCTGAGGCCGACAAGACCCGCGTGCTCTACGGTGGCAGCGTGAAGCCCGACAACGCGGCCGAGCTGCTCGCCCTACCTGACGTCGACGGCGCGCTCGTCGGGGGCGCGAGCCTCGACGCCGAATCGTTCGCGACGATCGTCGCCGCCGCAGGCTGATGACGCTGTCACCGGGGCGGCGATGACCCTGGCACCGGGGCCGCGGACGCTGCCGGCCGCGTCGGCAACGCTGATCGTGCTCGACGGCTGGGGACTCGGGCCGGCGGGCCCCGGCAACGCCGTCTCGCTGGCGCGGACGCCGGTATTCGATGAGCTGTGGTCGACCTACGCCCACACCGAGCTCACCGCCTGCGGCCGCGCAGTCGGCCTGCCCGACGGGCAAATGGGCAACTCCGAGGTCGGGCACCTCAACCTCGGGGCGGGCGCTGTGGTGATGCAGGACCTGACCCGGATCGACGAGGCGGTCGCCCACGGCGAGCTGGCCTCGAACCCAGTGCTCGAGGAATCACTCACCGGAGCGGATCGAGTCCACCTGCTCGGATTGGTCTCGGACGGGGGCGTCCACTCGGGATGGAAGCATCTCGAGGCGCTGATCCGGCTCGCCGCCGAGCTGGGCGTCCCGGATCTCGTGCTGCACGCGTTCACTGACGGGCGTGACACGCTGCCGAGGGCAGGGGCCGGCTACCTCGAGACCGTGGAGGCGTGGATGGCGGCCGCCGGTGCCGGGCGTGTGGGAAGCGTCATCGGGCGCTACTTCGCGATGGACCGCGACCGGCGCTGGGACCGCACGCAGCGCGCATACGACCTGATCGTCCACGGGCGTGCCGAGAACCAGGCGGACACCGGCGCCGCTGCGGTGGCGGCCGCGTACGAGCGCGGCGAGACCGACGAGTTCATCGAGCCGGTGGCCGTCGGCGACGAAGCCCGAATCCGTCCCGGCGACTCCGTCTTCGCATTCAATTTCCGCCCCGACCGGATGCGTGAGATCAGCCGGGCCCTGGCCGATCCCGAGTTCGTTGAGATCGATCGCGGTGACGCGCCGGCGGTCGAGCGGTACGCGACCATGACCGAATACGAAGAGGGTTGGCCGTATCCCGTTGCGTTTCTCCCGGAACGACCGCGGACGACGATCGCCGCCGTGCTCGCGGCGTGCGGCGAGCGGCAGCTACACGTTGCCGAGACCGAGAAGTACGCTCACGTCACCTACTTCTTCAACGGTGGCGAGGAAGCGCCGTGTCCGGGGGAGCGCCGCGCGCTGGTCGCTTCGCCCCGTGAGGTGCCGACCTACGATCACAAGCCAGAGATGAGCGCCCGCGAAGCCGGGGCGGCCTTCGTCGAGGCTTGGCGCGAGGACGAACCGAGATTCGGGATCATCAACTTCGCGAACGCCGACATGGTCGGGCACACCGGGGTCATCCCCGCGGCGGTCCACGCGATCGAGACCGTCGACGAGTGCCTCGGCACGGTCCTCGCGGCCGTCCACGAGTCCGGCGGCACATGCATCGTGACGGCGGACCACGGGAACGCCGATCACATGCTCGAGCCCGATGGCAGCCCCAACACGGCGCACTCGCTGAATCCTGTGCCGTTCCTGGTTACGGTCGAGGGAGTTGAACTCTCGGGTGGCGGGGTGCTAGCGGATGTTGCGCCGACGATTTTGCGGGTCTTGGGGATCGATCAGCCGGCTGAGATGACCGGACGGTCGTTGATCCGCTGACGCGCCCGGGGGGCCTGGGGCCCCTCGGACCTTGCCTTCGTCTCTGGAGCCGGGCCCGTCCACCTCACCGGGAAGCGCTTTGAGCGGGCCGGTGCCGGGCTCTGGCGTGCTGGTAAACTTGACAAGTAGCCACTTAGATTTCATACTGTGGTTTAAGTCATCAATTCAACCAACGAGGGAGTTTGCAATGACACTTATTCGCTGGCAGCCGGTCCGAGAGCTGAATACGATTCAGACCGAGGTGAACCGGCTCTTTAGCAGCTATTTCGACAGTCCTACGCCTGGCAACGGCCCCGGTACGACGCTCCGCCGGTGGATTCCGGCGATGGACCTGGTCGAGACCGACGCGGAGTTCGTCCTGCGCGCCGACCTTCCCGGTATGGCCGAGAACGACGTCAAGATCGAGCTCGAGGACCGCGTGCTCACGATCTCCGGCGAGCGCACGGCCGAGCAGGAGGGGCGCACGGAGGGCTACCACCGCATCGAGCGCTCATCGGGCGCGTTCATCCGCACGCTGACGCTGCCCGAAGGCGTCGACCCCGCCGCCATCAAGGCGACCTTCGACAAGGGCGTGCTCGATGTGAGGATCCCGAAGCCTGAGGCCAAGAAGCCCCACCGCGTCGCGATCGCGGTCGGCGGAACCCCGGCTCCGGAGGCGATCGAGGGGACCGAGCAGGCCGCCTAGCCGTGAGGAGCTCTCGGCCCCCCGCCCCGGGGGACGCGCTTTCGTCAGAGATGTGTGCGCTCGCGTGCCGCTTCGACGTAAGTCCCCCCGTGGCGAGGGCCCGAGGCTCCCTGATCGCTTGGAGATAGGGTCCCCGGCTTGTTCCGGGTGCTTGCACGTGATGGCTTGCATGGTCGAGCCGGGGTGCTGGACCTCCGGTGCGGATCGGTTTCCACGCCGTGCTTCGTGCCGCTCGCGACGAAGGGCGCGGTCAAGGGCTTGGAGCCTCGGGATGTCGAGGCTCTCGGGTACGAGATGGTGCTGGCGAACACATTCCATCTCTTCCTGGCTCCGGGTGCCGAGCTCGTGGAAGGGTTTGGCGGCATTGGTCCGTTTATGCGCTGGGGGCAGCCGGTGATCAGCGACTCGGGGGGGTTTCAGATCTTCTCGATGGGGCATGGGACGGTCGCCGACGAGATCAAGGGGCGGCGTGGGCAGGGGGGACGCGCGGGGGCGATCCTCGAGATTGCGGAAGACGGCGTGCGCTTTCGCTCATATCTCGATGGGCGCGAGCGCTTCCTGGGACCCGAGACCTCGATGGAGGTGCAGGCCGCGCTGTACGCGGACATTGCGCTCGTGCTCGACGAGTGCACGCCCTTCCACGTCTCCCGCGAGTACACGGCGCGTTCGACCGAGCGGACCCATCGCTGGCTGACTCGCTGCCTGCAGTGGCATGAGGATCACGGTCCCCTGGACCAGGCGGTGTATGGGATCGTCCAGGGCGGCGTGTACGAGGACCTGCGGCGCGAGTCGGCGGCGACGGTGGCGGGGAGCGCTTGCGATGGGATCGCCATCGGAGGCTCGCTGGGGCAGGACAAGGCGCAGATGTACGACGTCGTCGCCTGGACCACGGGGGAGCTTGAGCGCGGCGCGCCGGGGCGACCGCGCCACCTGCTCGGGATCGGCGACGTCGACGACCTGATCGCCGGCGTCGAGCTTGGAATCGACACCTTCGACTGCGCGATACCGACCAGGCTCGGCCGACACGGGGTCGCCCTGATCTCAGCGCCCGAGCGCCGCTGGCGCCTCGACCTGGTCAAGGCACCGAGCCGCCGCGATCCACGTCCGATCCAGGAGGGATGCCCCTGTCCCGCGTGCGCCGCCGGTTTTTCCCGGGCCTACCTCCACCATTTGCTCCGCGCCGGCGAGCTGACCGCGCTGCGCCTGGTCACCCTGCACAACCTCAGCTACATCTCCAGGCTGATGTCGGAGCTGCGGAGCGCCGTCCACCAGGGTACGCTCGAGCGGACCGCAACCGCATTGCGGGCCGGCACTCCGCCTCGATGGCTCGGACCACCTACTTCGTGTACTGGTGGATCAGGTTCTCCAGGTCCTTGATCGCCGAATGGACATCATTGGTGGCAATGTTGCGCGTGTGGACGACGGTCTTCGAGGTGCTGCTGACGATCACGACCGCAACGATCACGGCCACGAGGAAAGCGAGCAGGAACATCATCAGCCCGATCAGCCGTCGCATCGCGCGCGCCATCCCGCGGCGGGGCCGCGTTACCGGCGGCGGCGCGGGCCGACGCGCCGCCGGGCGGCCCGAGTCGGCGCTCGCCGCGGC
>PMOY01000357.1 GCA_003165655.1 Solirubrobacterales bacterium | reverse complement strand
GTGCTCTTCACCTACAACGAAGAGAACTCCTACGGGAAGTGGCAGTGAGCGCGACCAGCGACTACCGCCGCCGGGAGGAATCAATCACGCTCTCGAGCGAGACCATCGGTCAAGGCGAGACGCATGAGCTGCTGACGCTCAATATCGGTCCCCACCATCCGGCGACGCATGGGGTTCTGCGGCTGCTCGTGACCCTCGAGGGGGAGATCGTGCGCGATGTCCAGCCGATCATCGGGTACGTCCACACGGGAATCGAGAAGACCTGCGAGGACAAGGCGTACTGGAAGGTGATCCCCTGCGTCGAGCGGATGGATTATCTGTCCTACTACTTCAACGCGATGGCGTTCTGCGGCGCCGTCGAGACGCTCCTGGAGATCGAGGTGCCACCTCGCGGCCAGTACCTGCGGGTGATCCATCTCGAGCTCAACCGGATCATGTCGCACCTCGTGTGGCTCGGGACGAGCGCGCTCGACCTCGGGGCGATGTCGATGTTCTGGTACTGCTTCCGCGAGCGCGAGACGATCCTCGATCTGTTCGAGATGTCCTCGGGCCAGCGCATGCACACGCGCTACATCCAGGTCGGCGGCGTGATGGAGGACATCCCGTCGGGGTTCGTCGAAAAGCTCGCGGCGTTCGTCAAGGACATGCCCCACCGAGCCGACCAGTACGCCGCGCTGCTCGAGCAGAACGAGATCGTGCTGCAACGGCTCCGCAATGTCTGCCCCCTCGACGAGCAGACGCTGCTCGGGCTCGGCGTCACGGGCCCGCTGCTGCGCGCCGCCGGCAACCCGTGGGATCTGCGCAAGGCTCAACCCTATTCGTCCTACGACCACTTCGAGTTCAAGATCCCCGTCGGCACGGTCGGGGACAACTACGATCGCTTCCGCGTCCGTCACGCGGAGCTGTATGAGTCGACGAGGATCATCGACCAGGCGCTCGAGGGATTGCCGGAGGGGCCCCACATCACCCCCGACCGCAAGGTCGCGTTGCCCCCGCGCCACGAGCTGGCAACGTCGATGGAGGCGCTGATTCATCACTTCAAGCTCGTCACCGAGGGCTTCCGTGTTCCGGAGGGCGAGGCGTATTACCCGATCGAGTCGCCCCGCGGCGAGCTCGGCTGCTTCGTGCGCGCGGACGGGTCCGCCAAGCCCGCCCGCGTCCACATGCGCGACCCGAGCTTCGTCAACCTGCAGGCGACCGCGCCGATGGTGAAGGATGCCTATATCGCCGACCTGATCGCCACGCTCGCGATGCTCGACCCGATTCTCGGGGGGATCGATCGATGAGCGCGATCCCCGCTCGGCGCGATGGATCGGAGCACTCGGACTGGGATCTCCCGCGGCGCCCGGCGGTGCCGCGCTTCGCGCACGGCTCCCGCGTCCCCGGGTGGGACGACGCCGTCGACCTGACGAAGGATCCCGCTGTCGTCCCGGACCTGGCAACCACGCCGGTGCCCGAGGGGCTGCGGGAGAGGGTCGAGGCGGCGATGTCGAGGTACCCCGACCGCCGCTCGGCCGCGATCCCCGCACTTCACGCCGCCCAGGAGGAGTACGGCTGGTGCTCGCCAGAAGCGATCGATCAGGTCGCGGCGGTGATGCGGGTGACCCCGGCCTATCTGACCTCGGTCGCGACCTTTTACGACATGCTCGTCACCGAGCCGAAGGGTCGCAACGACGTCTTCGTGTGCACGAACATCTCCTGCTCGCTGCGCGGCGCTGACGCGATCTTCGAGGCGATGAGCGCGGCTGCCGCCGACGAGGAGGACATCACCGTCCGCTCGTTCGAATGCCTCGGCGCCTGCGACATCGCGCCGATGGCCTCGGTCAACGGCGAGTACGTGGGCCCGCTCGAGCGTGGGGATGTCGCGCGGATCGTGGCCGACCTCCTCGCCGGGCGAGAAGTACTCGAGGAGAAGCAGCTTCGACGCCGACCGTGCGCCGACCCTGGGGCCGCCGAGCAATGAGGAAGATCCTGTTCGACAGGATCGACGAGCCGGGACTGAACACGCTCGCTGTGTACGAGCGCCGCGGTGGCTACGACGCGCTGCGCAAGGCGCTGGGGATGAGCCGTGAGGAGGTCTTGCAGGAGCTGCTGGCCTCGGCCATCAGGGGCCGCGGCGGCGCCGGCTTCCAGATGGGCAAGAAGGTCTCNNAAGGTCTCCTTCCTGCCCAAGGGGGAGATGGACAAGTACCTGGTGTGCAACGCCGACGAGTCCGAGCCGGGCACGTTCAAGGACCGCGAGCTGATGCAGAAGAGCCCGCACATGCTGATCGAGGGGATCGTCATCGCCGCCTACGCGGGTGGGATCGATCGCGCCTTCCTCTACATCCGCGGCGAGTACGAGTACCAGGCCGACATCCTCGACGCCGCGCTCGAGGAGGCGCGCGCCGCCGGCTACATCGGCGAGCGGATCCTCGGCTCCGAGCTGACGCTCTCGCTCGTGCTCCACCGCGGCGCCGGCGCCTACATCTGCGGCGAGGAGACCGGACTGCTCGACTCGCTCGAGGGCAAGCGCGGCAACCCACGGCTGAAGCCCCCGTTCCCGGCGGTCGAGGGGCTGTACGACGGACCCACGCTGATCAACAACGTCGAGACGCTCGCGACCGTCCCGCACATCATCGCGATGGGGGGCGCCGAGTACGCGAAGATCGGCACCGAGACCTCGACGGGGACCAAGCTCGTGTCCGTCTCGGGCGACGTCAAGCGACCGGGCAACTACGAGGTCGAGCTCGGGATCCCGTCGCGCGAGATCATCTACGACCTCGCCGGTGGACCGCCGGACGGCCGCACCGTGAAGCTGTGGTTCCCGGGCGGGTCGAGCGCGCCGGTGCTCACCGCTGAGGACCTCGACGTCCCCTACGACTTCGACTCGATGGCGAA
>PMOY01000236.1 GCA_003165655.1 Solirubrobacterales bacterium | reverse complement strand
ATGATGCTGGCCGACCACCATCGCTCTGAGGCGATCGCGCTCCTCGCACACGACCCGATCGCAGCGCTCGCGCAAACGAACGACGCGCTCGCGCTCGAAGGCGACAGCGTCGACGCCTACTACGTTCGCGCCGCCGCTCTCGCGCGCCTCCACCTGTATCCGGACGCCCGCGCGGCGCTCGTGCATGCGATCGCGCACGGCCCGCAGGACTGGGTGTCGTGGGCGCTGCTCGGAGACCTCGAAGTGCGGCACGGCGACCGCGGGGCAGCGGCCGCGGCGTACCGGCACGCCATCCTGCTCGATCCGCGGGACAGGTCAAGCCTCGGCGTGAGCGCGGGCCGATGAGCCGAGTCAGGGTGAGTGGGCGGCCAGAGCATCGAGCATGGACTCCGCAGCGGGACCGGCCTCCCCGCGATCGCCGTCGAGCACGATCGCCCCGGCGACCGCACGGCTGACGGCCCGCAGTGACTCCTGCGGGCGCTCGTGAGCAGGGACCGTGTTGGCGAGCAGCGCCAGCACTCCCTGCCCGCTCGACACGCGTTTTGGTTGCCACTCGGCGCCAGGTCGGTAACGGGTGACGACGACGGCCGCAAGCTCCGCTCGGACCGCGGCCACGACACCGCCGAGCTCACCGACGTGTCGTTCCTCCGTCGCGCTTCCGTCGTCCCCGCGGATCGAGAGGCGTCTCGGATAGGGATGGACCCGGCCCTCATCGTCCAACACGGCGTACTCGTCGGAGTAATAGGTCGCGCCTAGTTCCACCAGTGCCCTCACCAGCGTGGTCTTACCCGAGAAGCTCTCACCCGGGATCACGAGGGCCATCCCGTCCCGAGCCACCACCCCCGCGTGCACGAAGATACGGTCGCGTGCTCTGGCGGCGACGAAGATGCGGATCTGGGCGTCGAGCATGCCGAGCGCCACGTCGAGCGTGGCGTGCTCGAGCCACGGCACGCCGTCCACGGTGACCTCGTAGCTGTCAGCGCCCGTCTCGTGCAACCCGAAGCGTCCAGTGGTTTCCGTCGCCTCGGACGGTATCCAGCCGGGAGGAAGAATCTCCTCCACCCGCTGGCGCAACTCGATGTCGTCGAGGGCCACCTCCACCTGCACGCCGAACGTGTCGCACACCACCGACCGCGGCGATTGCCGCTTCCACCGTCGCATCGGCGAGCGATGATAGATGTGCCCGGCGCCGATCCAGCGCACCCCGATCCTATGATTGGAGCATGGATGCGCTGCTACTGATCATCCGCTGCCTGTTAGCTGCCGTCTTCCTCGTTGCCGCCTTCGGCAAGTTCTTCGATCTCACTGGTGCGCGACAGGCACTCGAGGAGTTCGGGGTGCCCGGGCGCGCCGCCCGCCTGGGCGCAGTCGCACTGCCCGTCGCCGAGCTCACAGTGGGGGTCGCTCTCTTGATTCGCCCCTCGGCCCGGTGGGGCGCTGCGGCCGCAGTCCTGCTGCTGACCGTCTTGATCGCCGGTATCGCTCACGCGATGTCGCAGGGACGCGCGCCCGACTGTCATTGCTTCGGTCAGATCCATTCCGAGCCCGCCGGGCGCTCGACGCTGATCCGCAATGCCGTGTTCGCGGCCGCAGCGGTGTTCGTCCTGATCCAGGGCAGCGGGCCGTCGGTCAACAGAGGGGTCGGAAGCCTCAACGGCACGCAGCTCGCACTCGTGGCGACATCGATCCTCGCGGCCGCATTCGCGCTCGCAGTCGCCCAGCTGTGGAGCGACCGGCGCCGCCTCGAGCGGGACCTCGCGCGCTCGATCGCGTCGACGGCGACGCCGGGACTCGCCCGCGGGACGCGGGCGCCCGACTTCGTGCTCACCCCCGTGCGCGGCGGAGCCGGATCGCTGAGCGAGCTCATGCGTGTCACCAGGCCGAGCGTGTTCGTGTTCGTCAGCACACGCTGCGGGCCCTGCCTCGAGATGCTGCCCGCACTCGCGCGCTGGCAGGAGTCGCTCACGGACAGCGTCACGCTGGCCGCCATCTTTTCGGGCGAGGCAGAGGAGATCGAACGGCTGTGTCAGGAGAATGAACTGAGCAGGGTGCTGGCCCAGGAAGCGGACGAGACGTTCACCGCCTACGCCCTTCGGGCCACGCCCTCAGCCGTGCTGATCGACGCGAACGGCGTCATCGCCGGAGCGCCCGCCGAGGGCGTGCCCGCGATCGAGGCGCTGATCCGCTCGGCCGTGGCGCAATCCGAGCCACGCGGGATCGTCGTTCACGCCGGTTGATCACCGCGGGCCTGGTGGGCCGCGCCAGAGCGGCCAATCGATTGCGGTACGCTGGAACAAGCCTTCGGGCTAGGGCGAGGTGTGACCTTGCGCTAAGTACACCCCACGGAAGGAAGACATGTACGGTCGACCGCGGCCTCGTACCGCAGGCATCGTGACCGAACGCGTCGACGATGAGCTCGTCGTCTACGACCAGGAGAGCCACGCGGCGCACTGCCTATCGCACGCGGCGGCCTCGGTCTGGGAGTGCTGCGACGGCACGCGCTCGCCGCAGGAGATCAGCCGAGAGTTGATACTGGAGCCCGAGTTGGTGGAGCGGGCGCTCAGTGAGCTGCGCCGCTGTGGGTTGCTCGACGAGGGGCCCGTGGCTGTTCGTGACTACTCGCGGCGGGAGGCCGGGGTGAAGCTGGCCAAGGTCGGTGGGGCGGCGTTTGCGGCCCCGCTGATCTATTCGGTGGTGGTTGCGTCCGCTGCCGCGGCGGCTTCGTGCAAGGTCAACGGCACGGTGGACACCGCTACGTGCACGGGCACCAGCGGGTCGGGAACCAAGGGCACCGACGCCACGTGCTGCTCTGGCACGTGCTACCAGGGCACCGGCAGCACCAAGACATGTGTACCACCCGGGTGCACGGCGAGTGGACTGGGGTGTGTGCTGGTGGGGAATACCTGCTGCTCGGGAAGCTGTGTGTTGCTGTTTTGTGCCAAGTAGGCCTCAGCTCCTTCCCCCACCCCCCAAGGACCGCCGCGCCCGCCACCACGCCTCCAGCCCCCGCGGCACCCGGCGCATGATCCACAGCGGCCGTCGCACGTAGGCCCTGACCAGACCCACCCGGCTATCCCCCCCGGCGGGATCCCAGTGCCGCACGAAGCTCGCAGGAGGCACGAGCTTGCGCCACACGATCTCGGCGCGCGCCCGCGTCCCATCGGCGCGCGCGAGCTGCTCGAACCCGAGCGCGAGCGGCGGTGGGGAGCCGGCGCGCAGCTCCGCGTCGACCGACCGGGGTGGCGGCAACCGGAGCCGGACCGCGAGCTGCGCTCCGGCAGGCGCCAGGCGCAGACCCGCCGCAAACGCGTCGCCGGCGTCGAGCTCCGCAGCCAGCGCCGCGGCTGCGGCCCAGAGATCTTCGTCTCCCGCCGCCAGCGCACGCTCCAGGTCGGCCATCGGGCGCGCCCAGCCGGCACCGTGCTGTGCGGCGTGCAACGCAACGTGCAGCGCTCGGCCCCGAAGCGTGAGCGTGAGTACGGGACGCCCCGCGACAACCACGACATCTCTCTCCGCGGACAGCGCCCGCCACATCGCCTCGTCATCCACACCGACCCCGGGCAGCGTCCGGTGGAGGTCGACCGTCAACCCGTCACCGTCGCGCACCCACGCGGTGGCATGCTCGCGCCACCACGACGGCATCTCGCGATCGTCGAACTGCCGTCTGAAGCCCAAGGCGCTAAGCACTTCCTCAGCTGCCACAACGCCTCTCGGGGCGATCAGCAGGTCGCAATCGATGTAGGTGCGCGGCTCACCTTCGGTGTAGAGCCAGTGCGCGATCGAGGCGCCTTTCAAGAGCAGGGCTTCGGCACCAACCTGCTCAAAGCTGCTTAACACTTCCACAGTCCCGGCGTCGAGCGCCAGCCGGCTGGCTGTAGTAACCAGCTTCGAGGCCCGCTCTGAAGATTCCGGTTGCGACACGGTAACAACGGTAGCGGGGCGCCCCGCCACCGCCGTGGAGAGACGACGACTGGCAGCGCTGTCGCCGTCGCAACAGACGATGGATCGAGCGCTGCCGACCGACGCGCTACTGTGGCTGATGAGCGTACCGACACGAGCGTGCTCACTGATTGAGCAGCCCGCTCACCACTAGGCGCGGAAGCCTGGGAATCCATGTCCGACACCACCCTTCGGAGCGCCGAGGGCTTGATCCTCACGGTGCTCGCGGTGTCCTACGCGTTGGCGTACACCGTCAGACGCCTGCGGCGCAGGCGCGAGGGCTTCGGCGTTGGTTTGCCGATCGTCGTCGGCGTGACCCTGCGGCTCATCGCCGTGGTGGCGATCAACGCGACCGGCCTGTCGAGCCAGCTGCGGGGCGGTGACGAGACCACCTTTCTCGACCTCGCCCGGGTGCTCGCCGGTACCCCCTGGGGTCGAGGATTTGTCCCGCACGGGCCCTACCAGCTGCAGACGGTGGTGTTCGCGGTTCAGATCAAGCTGGCCGACCTGAGCGACACCGCGATGCGGGTCACCCAGATCGGCATCGCGACGCTCGGCTTCGTCCTGATCCTGGCGGCCGTCTACGACCTCGCAGGACGGCGCGCGTCGCGTTTCTGCGCGTGGATGATCGCGCTCGAGCCGTCGAACCTCTTCTTCAACAGCGAGCTGCACAAGGACCCGCTGATGGTCCTGGCCAGCGGCCTCGTCGTGCTCGGAGGCACGAAGATCTGGCAACGCCTCGACCTCAACGGTGTCCTCCTCGCTGGTCTTGGAGGATTCATCGGAATCGAGACCCGTAGCTACGCCGGGTGGTTCTTGGTCAGCGCGACGGTCCTGCTGTTGCTGCACTCCGCTCTTAGGCGACTCGACCGGCCGGGACGGTCGACCCCGGTCGTGTACGCGGTCGCCTTGGTCGCATTTCTCAGCGTCCCCACGTTGCTGACGATCACGTCCAGTAAGAGCCTGCAGACCTTGCAGCAGTCACAGACCGCCAACAGCACCGGGGCAACCGCCGGCGGTAGTTCCAACGCCGACAATCTCGCGGACGAGCAGGTGGATTTCTCGACCCGTGGAGCAGTTATCACCAACTTGCCTAAACGAGTATTTGATCTCGTCTTCCAGCCGTATCCCTGGCAATTGCAGGACGCGAGCCAGCAACTCGGTGCGCTAGGCTCGATGGTGGCGCTCGCTGGCCTTCTCTTTCTCTTTCGCTTCGCATGGCGCGCCAGAGGCCACATCGTGTCGCAGACGGCCCCCCTCCTCTATCCGCTCTTCTTCCTCCTGATCGCGTACTCGCTCAGTGCCGGCAACGCCGGCACCGGTTTCCGTTACCGGTCGCACATCGTGCTGCTGGGGGCCGCCGTGTTGGCCGTGCTGCGCGAGCAGGCACGACAAGACACAGCCGACAGTCCTGCACTCGCATCCGCGGCAGAGGATCTCGCGCCGCACTCGTCCGATCCGGTGCTTCTCCCGGCGTGATGATCGAACGAGGAACGTGACGAGCATGGCCGCGGACTCCACGGGTCAGCAGGATGTGCGGGCCAACTTGAGGATCCTGTGGCGCTGGAAGCTTCTGTTCCTCGCCTTCCTGGTGCTGATTCCGCTCGGGGCATACCTGTTCGAACGGGGCAAGCCAAAGGTCTACCAGTCGAGCACGCTCGTCGAAGTAACGGCTTCTTCACTCGATACGGGGTCCCTCGACGTGCCGATCGTGAGCAACAATCTCTTAGCCGTCGCTCAGCTCGTGACGACGACGCCGGTGGCCAACGCGGCCGCCGCCTTCATGCACCCGCCGCCGGCGGATCCTGGCTCCCTGTTGGGAGAGGTGAGCGTGTCGCCAAACACGAACACCGGCTTTCTCACGATCACGGCCCAAGACCATGATCCCGCTCGCGCGGCAGCGATCGCCAACGCCTTCGCCGCCGCGCTCGCAAGTCATCAGACCGCTCAGGAGAACCACAATCTCGATGAGCAGATCGGCGCGGTGCTCGCGCAGCTCGCGGTCATCTCGAAGAGCAACCAGGCCGCCCGAGCTCCGTTCCTGCAGCAGGTCGCCGCGCTGAAAGCATTGCGCGGCGCAACCGGGGCCGGCGCGCAGATCATCGAGCGAGCCGCCGCGTCGGCGACTCCCGTTGGACCGAAGACGCGCCGGGCGGTGGAGCTCGCCGTCGTCATCGCCCTGCTGCTCGCGTTCGGTGCGGTCCTCGCGGCCGAAAGCAGCGACCGTCGTCTACGAACGCCCGCCGACCTCGAGTCACTGACGGGTTGGCCCCTGCTCGGCGTGATACCCCGCGGTGCCTTCTCGGCTGACCGCCTGACCGCGCCGCGCGAAGAGGAGGCCTTCCAGATGCTTCGCGGGGCTCTGACCTACTTCAACGTCGACCGGCCGCTCGCGAGCGTCGCGATCATCAGCCCGTTGATGGCCGACGGGAAGACGACCGTGGCGGCTGGGCTAGCCGTGGCGACTGCTCGCGCCGGCAAGCGGACGATCCTCGTCGACGCCGACCTGCGCCATCCGCAGGTGGGCACCCGGCTCGGTCTCGAGCCGACCGCGGGCCTCGCCGATGTGCTCGCCGGTGAGCGGCAGCTTTCTGAGGTCCTGGTCGAGTACCCAATGGACGCCCCCGGAAGCGCGCCCTTGCTCGTGCTCCAAGCCGGCCCTCCGCCTCTCAACCCGTCCGCTCTGATCAGCTCGGAGGAGATGAGCTCGCTGCTCCGCCAGCTCGAGGGCCAAGCCGATCTGGTGATCATCGACACTGCGGCGGCACTTGCCGTCAGCGACTCGCTGCCGCTCGTGCAGGCCGCTTCAGGGGTGCTGATGGTCGTGCGCATGAATCGCAGCTCCAGAGCGGCCGTGCGCCGCCTGCAGAAGGTAATCGTCTCTGCTCACGGGTCGGTGGTGGGAGTCGTGGCGACGGGGAGCGGCGGGGTCGGCGGTGGCTACGGCTACTACTACAAGGCGCAGACCCGCGGCAGCCATCGCCTCGGTCGGCGGCTGAGGCTGCGACGGCATGGAGGCGCAAGCCGGAATGGAGCCGCGAGCCGGAATGGNNGCCCGAACGGGGCCCGATCGTCCACTGGGGACCTCGCGTTGCCAGACACATCCGCGGTCGAGCCGGAGACCCTCGCCGGCGACGTGCACGCCGCGGTGCAGACAAGCCCGCCCCCCGCGACCGTCGACCCGCCTGAGCCCCCCGAGCGCGCCAAGCCGGAGGCGCGCCCGGAGTCCGCCGGCTCCACCCGAATAGCTCGAGCCGCCCAAGCCGTTCGCGACGCAAGTCACGGCGTCAAATAAGCGGACCCGCCCTCATCGTGCCGGGCGAGCGCCGGTGATGACCGCGCGGCACGATCGGTACAGCGGATGCGCGACGCGGGCGGCGCACCACTGAGCAACGGCGATCAGGGGTAGCGCCGACCGGACCCGGCGCGGAATCGCCGGATCCTCGCGAACGCGCGCGCGGATTGCTCGTGCGTTGTCGAGCAGCACGACCGGGCTGAGCGCCGCCGCCCCCGGCGAGTCCTCCCGGCGCCGGTACAGGAGACCCGGAACCCGCTCGAAGGAGACGTTCCCGCGAAACGCCAGCGACACCCCGAGCACCCAATCCTCTCCGTGATCGCGATCGCCGTAGCCGCCGCAGGCACGCACGTCGGCCACCCGCATGATCGTCGCCCCCTGGGTCGGAAGCAGCGACCAGACGGTGTTCGCGAGGGCAAAAAGGCGGGGCAGCCGGCACAGTGCCCACACGAACCGTCGCGGCGACCGGTGCCGCTTCCCCGTGACGCCGTCGAGGATCGAGAGCACGTACGCCGAATGGTGCTCAGCCGCGTCGAGGCCGCCGATCAGCGCCGTCAGAGCGCCGTCGAGCAGCAGGTCGTCTGCGTCGAGGAACACCACGTACGGGGTGCGAAGGCGCTCGAGCGCCGCGTTCCGTGCGGCGCCGGTCGAGCGTCGTGCCTCGAGGCGCACGAGCTCGACGTCTCCGAGTGCGGGCAGCTCGACCGCCGACGCGTTGTCGACGACGATCAGCTCAGCGGACACGTCCTGGCTCGTAACGCTGGCGAGCGCCTCCAGCAGACCCTCTCCCGCGTACGCGTCCCAGACCGGGATCACGACGGTCACGCGCGCCGCTCCTGCGTCAGGGCCGGCGGCTTCTCGTGCTGGTCGCGCCGGCCCCATGCCGGCGAAGCGTACCTCGGTGCCCACGGATCGCCAGTGCCCACGCCGAGCCACTAGCTTGTCTTCAGGCTCGGCATGCGCGTCCTCGTCCTCACTCCCTATCCCTACGGAACCGTCCCGGGTCCACGCTCGAGCTTCGAGCTATGGGAGCGCGTGCTCCGCGCGGCGGACATCGAGCTCGACTACGTGGTATTCGAGTCCGACCGCCTGCACGAGATCCTCTATCTCGACGGACGAGCGCGCGAGAAGGCGCTCGAGATGGGTCGGTCGTACGCCGGCCTGCTGGCCGAGGTCGGCCGCGCGCGGGACCACGACGCCGTGCTCGTCAATCGCGAAGCGACCCTGATCGGCCCCGCGCTGATCGAGCGCTGGGTGGCCCGGCGCGGAACGCCGCTCATCTACCTGCTCGACGACCCGCTCTACATCCCCTACCGGAGCCCGTCGAACGGGTTCTTGTCCTACCTCAAGTGCTTCGGCAAGATCAAGACGCTCTGCCGTATCAGCGCCACCGTGATCGCCAATTCTCCGAGCAACTGCGCGTTCGCCAGGCGCCACAACGCGAACGTGTGGGAGATTCCGAGTGTCGTCGACGGCGATCTCTACACCGGCTGGGAGCCGCGCCCGTCCCCGCCGCGGAGCGTGTCCGTGGGCTGGACCGGCAGCCCGAGCACGGCCGCCAACCTGCAAGTGATCCGAGGGCCACTGCGGGCCTTGGGCGAGCGCGACGACGTCCGGCTGAGGTTCATCGGGGCGAGCGATTTCGGACTGCCCGAGGTCGCGCACGAGGCGGTCCCGTGGATGGCCGAGACCGAGGTGCAGGATCTCAGGCGTCTCGAGGTCGGGCTGCTACCGCTTCCGCTGACACCGTGGACGCCGCACAAGTTCTACCTCAAGCTGATTCAGTACATGGCGCTCGGGATTCCGCCGGTGGCGACGCCGCTCGGCTCAAACCCGCTCGTGATCGAGGACGGAAGCACCGGCTTCCTCGCCCGAGACGATCACGAATGGCTTGCCGCCGTGGAGCGGCTGGTCGAGGACCCGGACCTGCGCGAGAGCATCGGCAAGAGCAGTGCGGAGGAGGCGCTGCGCCGCTACACGCTGCAGGCCAACGCGGAGAGGATCGTCGCTGCCTTCCGGTCGGCGCTCGCGTAGGCGGGATGCGCTCCTGTGGGCGGGCTGCTCGCGTAGGCGGGCTGCGCTCACGCCGCGCCAGGGCGACTGACGTCCGAGACCGCGCAGCGCGGCCCGCAGCACATTCGTGATCGGGACGTTCAGCGCCGGGTGACTCCGGCGCGTCCTCGCGGCGCTCCTCAGCGCGGCAGTCGTGGTCACCGGGCTCGTCGCCCTCGCGGAGGACGGCGGATCAACTCGAGGGCCAGTCGCGGGTGGTATCGCAGGGCAATCGTGAGCGTCCGCAGCGCCTGCATCTGCTCACCGCTGTCGCGATAGGTGCCCGAGAGCATGCGGTACAGACGGCTGTAGGCGAGCCGTCGCTTGGCTCGCAACACTTCCGGCAGCTTCGGATGGGCGAAGGCCTTTGCAAAGGCGTGGTTCATGTCGCGCCCCATCGCGCCCACGCTGCGGCTCATATTGGAGTCGTGCACGCGATAGAGCACGAGCGGCTCGTCGACGTAGTCGAGCCTGCCCTCGAGCAGGACTCTCAGCAGCAGGTCCCAGTCCGCCGACATCGCCAGCGCGGGATCGAAACCACCCATGGCCAGCAGCTCCCGACGGCTGAGGAGCCCAGTTGAACTGCACGACACCGTCTCCGTCCCATCGAACAGGATCATGCCCGTGACGAGATCGGAGCGGGTCCGCAGTCGCTTCGTGCCCAGCCGTGCGCCCGAGGCGTCGACCATCGCGATCGCGCACATGACCATCGTCGGGCGCCCCGTCTGCATCGCCTCGACCTGTAGCGCCAGCTTGTCGGGAAGCCAGGTGTCGTCGTGGTCGAGGAATGCCACCAGCTCACCCTGCGCCAGCGCTGTGCCTCGGTTGCGCGCCGCCGACACGCCGCTGTGGGCTTGCCGCACATAGGTCACGGCGTCACCGAACGCGGCGACGGCGTCCCGAGTGGCGTCGGTGGAGCCGTCATCGATCACCACGCACTCGATTGCAGTGTGCGTCTGCGCCAGCACGCTCTCGATCGCGTCGGCCACGTAGGCCTCCCCGTTGTGCACCGGAATGACGGCACTCACGGTGGGCGGCGGGGCGGAATTCGTCATCCTTGGCGACGCAGTGGATCAGATCGAGGCTCATCCGGTCGGTTCGGTCCTCCACGTCGTCACCGACGCCGGACCGCATCCGTACTTCCGGACGCTGATCGAGGCCGGCGGACTGGAGCGTGGCACGCTCAGCGTGGGTTGCGTCGGGCCCCGGGGCGTCCTCCAGGAGGAGATGGAGTCGCTCGGCGTCTCGACCTTCGCGCTCGGCGCGACCGACCGGTCCGGATACCCGCGTGCCGTTGTGCGCCTGGCACGCCTGCTGCGCTCGCGTCGGGCGCAGGTTCTCCAGACGCACCTGCTGGACGGATCGCTGGTTGGCCTGCTTGCAGGTCGCCTCGCCCGCACCCCGGTTGCCGTGATGACCGCCCATCATTCGCACGAGCTCCCGTTCCACGGCCGGCGGCTGCTGTGGCCCGAACGGCTCTGCGCGGGACCGCTGAGCGATCACATCATCGCGCCCTCCCGCGCTGTCGCGGACACGATGGTGCGCTGCGCGCACGTGCCAGCGGCCAAGATCGAGATCGTCCACCACGGGTTCGATCTCGCGCGCCTCGACCCGAGCGTCGTGGACGGAGGCCGGGTCCGCCGTGAGCTGGGCCTCGAGGGCGCGACGGCGTTCGGTGCCATCGGTCGGATCTACCGACTCAAGAACTACATCGCGTTGATCGAGGCGTTTGCGGCCGCACTCGGCACCGCACCCGAGGCGCGCCTGATCATCGTCGGGGCCGGCGACGCGACAGCGCTCGTATCGCGTGCGGCGGCGCTCGGGATCGGCGATCGGGTCGTGTTCACCGGTCCTCGAAACGACGTACCCGAGCTGCTCGCAGCGTTCGACGCGTTCGTGCATCCCGCAGTCGCGGAATCGTTCGGCATGGTGATCGTCGAGGCGATGGCGATGGGGCTACCGGTCCTCACGACTCCGGTTGGCATTGTCCCCGAGGTGATCGACGCGCGCGTCAGTGGGATCATCACGAGCGGCAGCGGGCCGGCCGCGCTCGAGCGCGGCTTTCTCGAGCTGCTCGAGCTCCGCTCGAGCTGGTCTTCGATGGGCGCCGCCGCGCGGCGCCGTGTCGAGGGTTTCACGGCCGAGCTGATGGCGCACCGCTACGAGGAGCTCTACGCGCGGTGGCTCAGCGGCGCGACGACGCCGGCTTGACGGCCGTGACCACGAGCTCTTCTCCGAGCCGCGGGAACGCTTGTAGTAGTCGCGGTAGGCCTCTGCGATCGTCTCGCGCGTCGGACGCGGATCGAGTACGCCGATCCTGACGCAGGCCAGCTACGAATGTGCGGCGTGGTATGCATCCATCACTTCGGCGGGCGGACCGATCAGGCGAACCTCGCCGTGTTCCAGCCACATCACGCGATCGCAGAGCTCGCGCACCAGACCGGCATCGTGACTGACGAAGATGGCCGTTCGCCCGTCGCTGATGATGCTCTCGATCGACCGGATCGAGCGCGCCGTGAACTCGTCATCGGTGACGGCCAGGACCTCGTCGAAGATCGAGATCGCGGCGGGGAACATCATCGCCACGGCGAATGACAGCCGCGCCTGTATGCCCGAGGAGTAGCGCTTGAGCGGAGTGTCGATGTGCAGCCCGATCTCTGCGAAGGCAATGATGTCGTCCATCCGTTCGAGGATCGCGCGTCGCTGGAAGCCGAGTACCGTGCCGAACAACACGACGTTCTCGCGACCCGTGAGCTCGGGATGGAAGCCGGTTCCCACGGCGAGCAGCGGTAGTACGCGGCCGCGGACGATCGCGTAGCCGGCAGTCGGCAGCGTGATCTGCGAGATCACCTGAAGCAGCGTTGACTTCCCCGACCCGTTGGCCCCCACGATCCCGAAGCACTCGCCGCGCGCGATCGAGAACGACACGTCGTTGAGGGCCAGCAGCGTTTGGCGCTCGGGGCGTCCCCCGGTCATCGCCTTGAGCGTCCCCCGCAGGCTCTGGTGCTCGCCGAGACGATACATCTTCGTCAGGTTGTGTACCTCGACGATCGGCCGATCGCGCCAGGCAATCGGGGACTGGAGTCCCCGCGTGTCAATGACGGACGATGCAGGCTTCACACGACGTCAGCCATCGTCGGCTCGGAGCGGGTGAAGACGAACCAACCAGCGAGCACGAGCACTATGGTGACCGCGAGCGAGGTCGCGATCAGCCCGACGGATGGCGGATGGATCGGTAGGACCATCCATCGCCATGTCTCCATCACTCCTGCCAGCGGATTCAGGCCGATCACAATCCGCGCCCAGCTCGGCAGATCCGAGACCTGATAGCCGATCGGCGAGAAGAACACTCCAACCTGAAGGATCAGCGGCAGCACCGCCAATAGATCCCGATAGCGGACGTTGAGCGCGGAGGTCATCGCCACCACTCCCGCTGTCGCAGCGATCAGCCACAGGAGGCCGAGCGGCAGCAGCAGGACGCGGGGAGAGAGCTCGCCCGTGATCGCCGCGGCGGCGACTCCCGCCACGAGCGGCACGGCGAGCGACGGCAGGTTCGCGATCAGCGCCGCAATCGGGAACGCCAGCCGCGGACAGGCTGTTCGTTGCATCAGCTGCGCGTTGGTGACGACGCTCACTGCCCCCATGCTCAGCGAAGCCTGAAAGTACGTCCAGGCTCCGAGCGCGACGAGGACGAATACGACGTAGGGCACCCCGGAGGTCTTGATCGTGGCGACGGCGTGGAATCCCACGAGGAACGCAGCAAGTAAGGCCAGCGGCTGCAGGAAGATCCAGACCGGACCCAGCAGGGATTGCTTGAACTTCGCCTTGAAGTCGCGGACCGCCAGCACCCTGACCACCGGGAGCATCGCCGCGATGTTGTTGAGGTGAATCCGGGTCTTGACCGGTTCGAGGCGTAA
>PMOY01000244.1 GCA_003165655.1 Solirubrobacterales bacterium | reverse complement strand
GTCGGCTCTGGCGCCGGCGGCGGCGTGGTGGCGGGTGAGCTTGCGGAGCGGGGCCGGGGCGTGCTGCTGCTCGAGACCGGGCCGCACAAGACCGCCGCCGACTACATGCGCTGGGAGGCCCGGGCCAGTCACGAGCTGTGGTGGCCCCCCGCCTTCGCGGAGCCGGCCCGGCCCGGCGAGCCGCCGCTGATCATGTTCCGCGGCCGCTGTGTCGGGGGCACCACGGCGATCAACACGAAGGTGGCGCTCAGGGCTGGGCAGGAGGATTACGAGAAGTGGCACGACGCCGCCGGGCTCGTGGGCGAGGATGGCAAGCCGTTCGGCGAGTCCGACCTCCTGCCCCACATCGAGCGGGTGGAGCAACGGCTCGGAGTACGCGAGCGCACGGACTGGCAGCGGTGCGTGCACACGGTGGTTCCGGGTTTTCAGGCGCTCGGAGCCGAGCTCGAGCCGGTGATCTCCTACACCGACGCGAACTGCATGCGCTGCGGCTCGTGCCTACAGGGCTGCCCGACCAACGCAGGCAAGTCGACGCTGAACACGTACATCCATCCGCCCTGGGTGCAGGGACGGCTCGAGCTGCAACCCGACTGCGACGCGCGCCGCGTCATGATCGAGGACAGCGGCGCCGGCCCCGAGGCCACCGGGGTCGAGTACCTCGGGCCCGACGGCGAGCTCCATCGCGTGCGGGCCGATGTCGTCGTCGTGGCCGCGGGCGCGCTCGCGACGCCGGGACTGCTGATCCGCTCGGGCGTGCGCGAGGCCACGGGCGGCTCGAACAGCAGCGAGCTGATCGGTCGCCACCTCGGCTTTCACCCCGCGCGTCTCGTGGAGGGACTGTTCGACGAGGTGCAGGACGCCCACATGGTGTATCCCATCACCTCGCATTGCATGAAGTTCCAGCGCGACGAGGACGGTGGCTTCATCGTGGAAGCGGCGACGGTGCAGGACCCGATCGGGTTCGCCACCGCTCTGTGCGACGATCAGGGCCTGCCCGTGTGGGGGGAGCCGCTGGTCGAGGCGTTGCGCAGGTACCGCTACTACACCGGGCTGCTGACGTTGGTCAACGACGAGAACAGTGGCACCGCATGGGTGGACGAATCAGGGCGCGATCGCTACACGTTCGACTTCAACGAGCGCGAGCGCGAGCGGATCGACCGCTCACTGCAGTTCGCCCGCCAGGTCCTCGAGGCGGCCGGCGCCAAGCGTGTGTTCCAGACCGGCGTGCTCAGCACGCACGTGCAGGGAGGCTGCCGGATGGGAAGCGACCCCGAGCGCTCGGTGGTCAACGCCCACGGAGAGTCGCACGACGTGCGACGCCTGTTCGTGGGCGACAGCTCGGTGGTGCCGAGGACGATGTCGGTCAACCCGTCGCTCACGATCATGGCCCTGTCGAGTCGCCTGGCCGAGTACCTCGACGCGGGAGAGCACGGCTACTTCAGGCGCGTCGCGGCGAACGTGGCGGCGTAGGCGCATAGTCCGTGTCGATGAAAGGACTCACAGACAGGGTCGTGATCGTCACCGGAGGGGGTTCGGGCATCGGCCGAGCGACCGCGCGGCGGTTGGTGGAAGAGGGATCACGGGTGGCGATCGTCGACATCGACGCCGACGCCGGCCGCTCAGCGGCCGATGAGCTCGGATCCGATGCCGCGCTCGCGCTCGTCGGCGACGTGTCCTGCGAGGAGGACGTGCACCACTACTTCGCCGAGGTGGCCGAGCGCTTCGGTCGGGTCGACTCCTTGCACAACAACGCCGGCATCGAAGGGCCGCTCGCGCGCCTCGTCGATTTCGAGCTGAGCGAGTTCCAGCGTCTCGTGCGCATCAACTACCAGGGTGTCTTCCTCAACCTGCGAGAGATGCTGCGGACGGCGCGAGCGCAGCGCTCCCCGGCGACGATCGTCAACACCTCGTCGGGCACAGGCGCGCACGGCGTACCCCAGCTCGGGGCGTACGGCTCGACCAAGGCGGCGATCCTTGGACTCACCCGGGCCGCAGCGGTGGAGAGCGCGAAGGAGGGCGTGCGCGTCAACGCGATCGTCCCCGGGCCGGTCGAGACCGCCCTGTTCGCGCGCTTCCCCGACGAATTCCGCGATGGCGTCGAGGGCTTCATTCCTCAGGGCCGCCTGGGGACGGCGGAGGAGGTCGCGGCACTCGTTGCCTTCCTGCTCAGCGACGAAGCTCCGTTCATGACCGGCGGCGCTTACGCGATCGACGGCGGCGAGCTCGCCTGAGGTAGCCGGCGCTCCGCGTGGACTCTACGATTTGAGGAGAGGCATCTCGGATGAGCGCTAGAACACCACCCGCTCGGGACAACGAACGGTGGGTCGCCGAGTCCTTGTCGACCAACGGCGCCACCGCCGACGTCTGGAGCGACAGCGCCCGCCGACTCCTCGTCCTCGGTTACATCACGGCCGTCACGTTGCCGCTGATCGGATTGGTCCTGGGGATCGTCATCGCCAACCGTCCCACCAAGGCGAACTCGAAGCACGGGGCATGGATCATCGTCGTCAGCATCATCGCGTCAATCGTGTGGATCCTGATCATCGCCTCCGGCGTCTTCAAGCTCACGAGCAACGACATCAACTCGTGAGGGCCGCCGCTAGGCAAGCGCTACTTCGACGAGCAGCGGCTGCTCGCGGCCCGCGAGGCCGGGGAGTACGTCGTCGAGCGTGCTCAAGAGCTCGTCGTGAGTCTCGATCCGGATCGAGGGGCAGCCGAAGCAGTGGGCGATACCGGCGATGTCAATCGCGCCGAACGCCGGCCAGGCGCCCGCCCCCCCGCGATCGCGCGCCAGGTTGTCCATCACCGCGTAGCGACCGTTGGCCATGACGATGATCAGAACCCCAACCCCGTAGTGGGCGGCGCTCCACAGGGCCTGGATCGCGTAGATCGAGGATCCGTCTCCGATCACGCCCACCACGGGCCGGTCAGGGAGGCCCATCCGCAGTCCGACGGAACCTGAGAGCCCGAAGCCGAGCCCGCCGTTGGCGGTGGCCACGAACCCGAGCGGCGCACGGATCGGGATCCGCTGGTAGAGCTCGGGCTGGCTCGACGGTGTCTCCTCGACGAGCACGGCGTCGGGCGGCAGCCGCTCGGCGAGCGCGGCG
>PMOY01000336.1 GCA_003165655.1 Solirubrobacterales bacterium | reverse complement strand
TCCTTGTCGATCATGTTCTTGTCTGCGGTCTCGGACATCAGTTGCGCTGCGATCGGCGGCATCCACGTGGTCACAAATGTCGCCAGATTCAGTCGCGCTTGCCCGTCGAGCAGGAGCTCGGCCGTAATGAAGTCGTACGCCGCATCGCTGCCCATGCCGTCGTCAGGCAGGTGATGGCAAGGAACCTCGGTACCGGCGGCCTCCGGATGGTGCACGGGGCTTGGGAGTCGGTGCGCGTGCCTACCATGCTCGGATTGGCGGGTCAGTCCCATCTCGGGTTCTCCTTCATTTGTTCACGGCCGGTTGAGCACATCATCCCAGCGGCAGTACCGCTGCGCTAAAGGCGCCCGCCGGTCGCGTTCGCTACCGCTCGGTGGCTGGACGGGACAGCCACATCGATATGCATGGTCGCCTTACCCTCCAGCCTCCCCATCAGGTCCCGTGGGCCGCTGGCTGCCGACCTTGACCACGTGCGCGAGGAAGGCCTCGCGATCACGGCTGGGATGAAACGGCTCGCCGCCTTCGCGCAGCAGCCCGTCGACCCGCTCGAGCTCGAACAGCAGCGCCAGCTTGCCCGGTGGGTCATCCCACTCACCGGTGTCGTAACGATCAGCCCAGGCGGCGAGGGCAGCGAGCGCTTCGACCTGGATCGAGTCCTCCCACCACCCCGAGCGGATCGCCAGCCGGTAGCGCTCGCGCAGCGCGCACACGTCCATCCACAGCTGCTCCCACCACAGCCATCGTTCGCGCGGGTACAGCGACCGCCAGTTCAGGGGCCAGCGCCCGCCTTCCATGGTGTCGGGGTTCACGGCTCCGCCGCCGCGCTCGCCCTCGGTCCCGTCTCCGCGCTGGCCGCCGGTAACGGCACCCCCGCCTCCGGCGACCGCTGCATCCCGCCGTCCTCCGCCAGCCGGCGCAGCCGCCGATCCGCGAACCACATCCGCAGCCGAACCTTCACCGGCGGCAGGCGGCCATAGAGCAGCAACGCCTCGCCTTCGGGAAGCTGACGCAGCGACTCGGGCGACGCGAGCGGACGCCGCCGACGCGCCTCTGATCGCGTCCGCCCGCCGTCGCCGGTCGTGCGCGTCTGATCGCGTGCCTCCTCGTCCCCGACGAGCCCGGAGAAGTAGCGGAGCGTTTCGAGGTCGGCGACGCCGGGGAGGAGCATCCGCGCGCGGTGGCTGTTGATCACCGTCTCCGCCTGCTGCCCGTAGCGGCTGCGCGCCTGCGCGAGGTCGTGGAAGATCGAGACGAGCTGAATGTTGTGGCTCGGGGCGGTTGAGGCGATCTCGGCGAGACTCGGCAGCGGCGCGACGTTCCCCGCCTCGTCGAGGCACAGCAGCAGCGGCAGCTCGAGTCGACCTCCACGGAGGGTGGCGCGTTCGTATGCGCAGTCAACGATCTCCGACAGCAGCGCCAGGAAGATCGGCCGCAGCAGCTTCGACGCCTTCGCGTCCCCAACCAGGTAGAGCGTCGCGCGGGCGTCGAGCACGGCGGACGGCGTGATCTCGCACGAGGCGGCGGACTGGGCGACGCGCGCGATCCGGTATGCGCGCAGGAGCGCCTGCACGGTGCCCTCGATCGACGCGCGGGTGCGGTCGGCCTGGGAATCGAACGCGCGAGCGGAGTCGTAGGCCGCGCGGGCATCGGCCATCGCGGCGTCGTCCACGGCGCCGTCGGACAGGACCTGGAGCGTCTGGTGCAGGTCGCGCCCGTCGAATCCATAGGCCCACCGCACGACGCTGTCCATCCCCGCGCCGGCGGCCGCCGCGGCGTAGAGCAGCGGCGCCAGCCTCTGCTCGGCGGCGACGCCCCAGAAGTCGCCTCCCTCCACGCGACCCTGATCGAGCTCGCCCGCGGTGGTCAAGCGCCATGCGGACTCGACGGCTCCGTCCCACGTCCGTGCTCCGCGCAGCGGGGACCAGGTATGCGACGGCGTCCCGTCGAGACGGAACGGGTCGAAGACGAACACCGGGCCGAGCGAGCGCCGGCGCGCGAGCGTCGCATCGAGCAGGTCCGTCTTGATCGAGGATGCGACAGCGGGCCCTTCCCACTCGAGCAGCGCCGGGACCGCGAGTCCGGCGGACTTTCCCGACTGCGGCGGCCCGAAGGCGACGAGGGCGTGGCGATCCTCGGCGCGCAGCAGCCGCCCGCCGTGGCGCCCGAGCGCCAGCCGGCAGGCCCCAGCCGCCTCCGCGCTCGCGCCTGACCCTGCCCGCCCGACACCGACTCGCCGCCTCAGCACCGTTAGCTCTCGCCCTCGCGCCCAGCGCGCCCCGGAAGTCCGGTCGGCGAACGCCCGCGTGCCGGCCACCCGGGAGACCGCTATCGCCAGTCCGCCACACCCGAGGCCAACGAGCGCCAGCGCGGCATAGAGCCCACCCGTCCCGGGCAGCCCAGACCGCACCGCGTGTGGCCAAGCCAAACCGGGGTGCGCCAGCGAGCCGGGCAGCCGTATCAGCACCCCGAAGAGCTGGCCGCCGTTCAGCCGCGGCCAGCCGTCGCCGAAGAGCAGACCCGCGACGCCACCCCACGCCCACACAAGCACTCCCAACCCGAGCACCAGCCCCGCCACGGCGACCACGAACACGTCCCCCGAGGACCCCGACCCTGACCGCGAGCTCATCCCCGCACCACCTGCTCCCCGGTAGCCCGCATCCCGGTGTCGGTGTTCGTCAAGGACGCCTCGAGCCGTGAGCGATAGTGCTGCACGATGAACGAACGCGAGCCGACGCGCCACAGCGCCTGCCCGGCCGACAGCATCGAGATCAGCTGCGCCTCGGCTTCGGAGAGCCCGAGCAGTGTCCGCGTCAGCGGCACCTGGCTCTCGTCCTGGTGGTAGACGATCCGCGTCGAGGCGTCGGCGATCAGCCCTTCGGCGATCCGCGCCGCGCGCGACCCGGCGTCGCCGGCTGCCTGCAGGTCGGCGAGCTTGTGGAGCACGACGAGGTTCATCACGCCGAACTGGCGTGCGAGCTTGAAGTTGGACTGGAACCACTCCCCGAGCCCGGTGTGCTGGACGATCTTCCACGATTCGTCGGCAACGTTGATCAGCCGCTCGCGCCCCGGCCGCTCGGCCATCCGTGCCAGCAGCGCGCTCATCCACGCCGACGCGCACGCCATCAGGATCCCGACCGCGGGCGAGTCCTTGACCGCATGCAGATCGAGTACCACCAGCTTCGAGTCGAGATCGAGTCCAGGAGTCGTCGGCCCGTCGAACATCCCCCGCAGCGGCCCCTCGCACAGATCCTGCAATGCCAGCGCGCAGCGTCGCACGTCGGACGCCAGCGCGTCGCACGACGTCCGCAAGCGGGCGGCCATCGACCCCGTTGGGCTGAACAGGACCGCGGCGATCTGCGGCAGCGTCGGTTCGCCGTCCGAGCCGTCGCGCACCACCCGCAGCGCCTCCCGTAGCGCGCCCGCCTCGATCTGGGTTACCGGACCACCCAGGGCCGTGACCGCCACGGCGCGCAGCAGCTCGAGCTGGGCGTGCTCCTCGGGCCGCGACGCAAGCGGATTGAGCCGCACGCCGCCCCCGGGCACGAGCGAGATCGGCTGGACCCCGACCGCTCGGCACAATGGCCCGTACTCGCGCTTGACGTCGAGCACGAACGCGCGACGCCCGAACAGCAGCATCCGCCACAGCAGGGTCTTGACGAGCGCGCTCTTGCCCTGGCCGAGCTTGCCGAGCACGATCGTGTTCGGGTCGTCGAGCCGGCCGTCGCCGTACAGGACCCAGGGGTCGTAGCAGAACGCGCCGCCGCTCGAGTCGCGTCCGATGAAGACGCCACGACCGTCGATCCCGCCCGCGGCCATGAAGGGATAGATCGCCTGGGCGTGACGGGTCGTGCAGCGGTGCCCGGGGCGATGGGCGGCGCGGAGGCTCACCGCAGCCCCCGGCACAGCGGCAGCGTGAACGTGAACGCATCGGCCTGCTGTCCGTACAGACGGTGGAGCTCGAGGCGAGCACGTGCGGCGTGCTCGAGCATCTCGGCGCAGCTGCGACGCAGGTCGTCGGGATCGCGTCCTGAAACCGTCACGAACCCGGCGAGTCGGACCTCGCCGTGACCAGCCGCGAGCTCGCTCTCGCGGAGCATGGTCGCCTCCTCGGCCTGGCGCTGGCGCGCGGTGTCGGTCTGCCCGAAGCGGCGCCGCAGGTCGCGGTCGGCTCGGTCCCTCGTGACCGCCGCCTCGACCTCCCTGGTCGAGCGATCGGGCCGGATTGGCTCGAAGCAGACGGACACCGTGCGCACCGAGCTGGAGCGGCCGAGCAGGGCGTCCATGAACATCGGCGAGACATCGATCCTCGGCCATGCTCCGATCCAATAGCTTGCGTGGACTGCCCCGTCAGACTGGTAGTGGTCCCATGCCTCGCGGGCGCCGAGCGGCCATGCGTTGCACTCAGCGAGGCCGTCGCGGTCCGGGTCGGCGGTCTCGAGGGCGGCGAGCTCGGCTCGTGCGTAGGGATCGAACGCGGTCCGCAGCGCGCGCGAGAGCTGGCCCGGAGTCAGCGCGCCGAGGACGTTGACCTCGGCGGCCTCGAGTCCTTGGGCAATCCGCTCGGTCTCCTCGAGCAGCGCCCGCTCACCCGCGCCCCGTGCATCGACCTGCACCGCGAGCAGGATCTCGTGCTCCTGAGTGACCCGCGCGGTGGTCCCGATCAGCTCGAGATAGGACTCGATCATCGGCGTGCCNNGCGGGCGCGGTCCGCTCGATCCATTGGATCCGTCTGATCGCGGTGCCGGCGGCGCCCGACAGCACGAGCCCCCAACGCGCGAGCCGGCGCTCCTGCGCCTCGGCGTCGAGCAGCGAGAACGCAACCACACGGCACGCAAGCGCCGCCGTCAACAATCTCCCACCCCGCTCACTGATCGCCCCGACGGCACGATCGCGATAGTCAATCTCGCAAATCTCGACACCGCGGAGCGCGGGCGGGACCGCGACCCCGGGTCGGCGCCGCGCGGCGAAGCCTTGGAGTGGGACCCTCGAGCGCCAGCGCGTGCGGCCGCCCAGCCGGCGCAGAGCGAACGTGGCCACCACCGGCAGCCATTCCTCGAGCGTACGGGTGCCGACCGGCGCGACCGTCAGCACGACCGCCGCCGAGAACAGCACCGTCGCGGCAATCACGCCGCCCGCCGACGGCGCACGGTCGAGCACGAGGATCGCGACCAGTGCCCCGCCGCCGAGGATCGCCGCCTGCCCGCCGCGCACCGGCCCGAGGATCCCTCGCCGCTCGAGCGGCCCGAAGCGGTAGCCCAGCCTGCTCATTGGTGCCCGTCCTCCGGCTCCTGCGCGGGCGGTCGCGGATTATCGTCCCGGGGCGGCCAGAAAGCGTCGGGCGCGCACATCTCGGGGCCGAGCTCGAGCGCGTTCCACTCCCCCTCACGTGCCTGCCACATCGGCTCGGGCCCGTCGAAGCCCTCGAATCGGGGAGAGGGGCCGCGCTCCGCGCTGCTTGTTTGGTGGTGCTCCGGACCCTCTTCGGCCGGGTCGGGTGGCGCGCCGGGCCCCGATGGCGTGCCAGGCGGCGTTGGCATGCCGGGCGTGGCAGGCGTGCCGGTCGTGTCTGGCATGAGGGGCGTGACTGGCGTGGCTGTCGGTGGCGTGCCGGGCGCCGGTGGGGCGGCGGTCGCGCCGGCAATGAGGCCACCCGGCGGATGTGCTGTGACCCGAAACGGGTCCTGATCGCCGCCACCCGCCACCCCGGAAAGCGCGTCCGGGCTGCTGTCGGGCTCACGGGAGCTCGTCCCGCCGGGCTCGCGGTTGAGGTCGGCTAGGCGCCCCGCTTCGGCCTCAGCGCCTTGCGCGTGCCTCGGATCTGCCGCCATCGCCTGGCGGCGCATTCCGGCGCTGAGGTTCCCGGCCCATTCGCTGCTCGCGTGGGCCCAGGGGCTCGCGATCGCTTCGCCGGAGTGCTTCGCGGCGCCCAGCTGCCCGCGTAGTGGCCCCGCCGCGGCGGCTGCGAGCTCGCCGAGCGGCATCAGTTTCACGAGCGCCCACGGGGCGAACGCCCCGAGCGTCACGAGCGCCACGCCCGCCATCAGGCTGACGATGCTGGCGCCGGCGGCGGCGTGCTCGAGTGCGCCGGCGCCGAGCGCGAGCACCGCGACAATCGCGAGCTTCGCCAGGATCAGCGCCACCAGCAGCTCGACCGCCCGGATCGCCCAGACCCGGCGCGCGGGCCACACGAAGGCTGCAAACACGAGCGGCAGCATCAGCACGATCACGTAGACGGCAACCTCGCGGAGCAGCAGCTCAAGCCACAGGACGAGCCCCCCCGCGGCGACGAAGAACCCAATCAGGAAGGCCACGAACGGAGAGCGGGCGATCACGGCGAGGGTTCCGAGGCGGAGGCTCACTCTGGTCAGGAACGTCGTGCCCCCGCCGCCTGCGGCCTGCTCGATGATGTTCGAGAGGCTGTCCGATGCGGCGAGCAAGAGCATCGTCAGCGGTGCCGCGATCGCGATCGCGATCATCGCCAGCGGCAGGTAGCCGAGGGAAGCGCGGGCGAGTAGCGAGACGTCCGAGCGCATCATCGCCTGCATTGCGGCCGCGAACAGGAACGGGAGCGTGAGCAGGGTCGCGATCGCGGCCATATGCAGGTACGTCGATGAGAACCAGGCCTCGCCAAGCTCCGGGCTCGTCGTCTTGCCGAGCAGGGTTGCCGTCTCGTGCAGCGCGAACCCGGCGCCGCCGAGCACCCAGGTGACGATTGCAGCAAGACCGAGCGCCGGAGCGGCTGTGCTCGCGGCCCCGGTGATCTCGTGCAGCGCGCTGCCGAGATGGCCGGAGAGGAGCTTCTTGCCCACGCTCAAGACCTTGCCCGGGCTTGCGGCCGCCTTGCAGAGGAACGTTTCATCCTTGGGCAGGACGGTGTCCCCGCCGAGGGTGCAGATGGCCTTGAACGGATTGAGTCCGAATGCGAACGCGGGAGCTGGCGCGAACGCGCAGACGGCGAGCACCAGTGCGATGGCGGCGATGGCCCTACGGCACATATTGGTACCCCTCGAGCCGATTCACAGCGGCGACCCAGGCTGCGACCTGGCTCGCGGCGGCATCCTTGCCGGGTGGCGTGAGGTCGGGGCCCGGCGGCGACGCTGTGACCTTCCAATCGCCGTCCGCCCACCGGAGCGCGACCGTCGAGCTCTGGAATGTCGTGTCGGCCGCGGGGGCCGAGATCGCGAGCACCGAGAGCTGCCACACGCGCACGCGCGCGGTCGTACGCGAGTACTGCTGGACGGCGTATCCGAGCGGCCAGAGGCGTAGGGCGAACGGCGTGTGCAACGCCGCGAGGCGCCGGTGCACGAGGGCGGCGGCCGGCTCGTAGCGCACCGCGAGCGCCCGAAACGCCCCGGTCGCCATCGCGTTCACCGCGCTGTCCCAACCGCCCTCGACGAACGCCTCGGCCGTGGTCTGACACCAGGCGGCGGCCGCGGACGCGGCGCCCGCCGGGGTGTGGGAGAAGTCCTCGCTCGGGGCGCCGGGATGCGAGGACGCGGGTGTCGCACTGGGCGGGGAGCTGGGATGGGAGGACGCGGGCGTCGCGCTGGGCGTCCCCGCGCCGGGATGGGAGGACGCGGGCGTCGCGCTGGGCGTCCCCGCGCCGGGATTGGAGGACGCGGGCGTGGCGCGCGTGACCTTCGCCGGCGATCTGCCGCCGGCGGTGGCGATCAGCGCAACCGCGCAGCCGAGTGCGAACGCCGCCGTGAGCTTCGCCGCGGCCCGCCGCGGCGCGTAACTGTCGAATGCTCGCCAGGCCATCGTGGCGCTACTTCGCAGTGGTCCCCAGGTGCTGGAAGAAGTTCACCAGGCCGGGCGCTGCGCCAACCATGAGCGCCGAGGCCGCCGAGATCAGGGCGGCCATGCGCCCGCGCGCAGCGTACTGATGGTTGTGCGTATGCGAGGCGACCGCCCACAGGGCGGCGCCGATGAACGCGCCGAGCAGTGCGATTGCGAGTGCCCATGCCTCGGCGCCGTTGACGAGCTGTTGCAGGACATTGCTGCCGGGCAGGGCGGTCAGATCGGGCGTGGCGGTGACGCCGGGTACGAGAGGCACGGCTGCTCCTTTTGGCGAAATAAATCCAATTGAGATAATTTGAGCCTAGCAATACAAAAAGAAACTTGCTAGGTTTGATCGTATCAAGTTAGTCTCAATTAGATTCCAGTTCCTGTCACGCTTTCACGGCGCCGTCCGTGGTCGGTGACCTCGACGAGCTCTACCGACTGCTGTCGCCGCGTCTGAGGCAGATTGTTCGGTCCGACGTGCGCGCCTCCGAGCCGGTGATCGAGGACGCCTGCCAGATCGCGTGGAGCCGGCTGATCCGTCACTCCGAGCGGGTACGCAGCGACGCGGTCCTGTCCTGGCTCGCCACTACAGCGGTGCGAGAGGCATTCAAGTTGGCTCGGCGCGATGGGCGAGAGCTCTCGCTCGACGCCGAGCTCGAACGAACGGGCGAGCTGTCATTCCCCTCGCACGCGCCCGGCCCGGCTGAGCTCCTCGAGCTGCGCGACCGCCTCGCCGAGGTCGGACGCTTGCCCGAGCGCCAGCAGCGCCTGATCTGGATGCACGCTGCGGGGCTGACCTACGTCGAGATCGCGGACCGCACCGGCGACACCCGGCGTACGGTCGAGCGCCAACTGTTGCGAGCCAAGGGGCGGCTGGAGCAGGGAGCGGCGTAGTCTGGCGGCCGGGCTCTAACGGGCCGGCGCGCCCCGCGGGCCTAGGCTGTCTTAACGGGCCGGCGCGCCCGGCGGGCCCGGGATGTCTTAGCGGGCCGGCGCGCCCCGCGGGCCCGGGATGCCTTAGCGGGCCGGCGCGCCGCGCGGGCCCGGGATGCCGCGAAACTCGAATGGCGCGGCCGGGCGGCCGTACTGGACGAACCAGCACTCGCCCGCGGTGTCGCCGCGGAACAGCTCGAGCACCGCCTCGGCGACCGTCTCGGCGGCGATGATCGGGATCCCGAATGCCGCGAGATCGGCGCGCAGCCCAACGGTCATCTTCGACTCCGCGAAGCTCGGGCAGACCGCATTCAAGCGGACTCCTCCGGGCGCCAGAGCCGGGCCGAGCGCGCGTACGAGGCCGACGNNCCGCGTGCTTGGTCGCCGCGTAGAACGGGTCCAAGGGGACGGAGGTCAGTCCTGCGAGCGACGCGGTCGCGACGATCGCCCCGCCGCGCGGCGTCAACGCCGGGAGTGCGGCGTGGGTTCCGAGCACCACGCCGTCGAGGTTGACCCCGATCACGCGCCGGTAGCGGGCGGGGTCGAAGTCCTTTCCGATCCCACAGCCGCTCAGAATCCCGGCATTCAAGTGGACGAGGTCGAGGTGGCCGTGGAGCTGAAGTGCGGTGTCGACAGCCGCGAGGTTGTCTTCGAGATTCGAGACGTCGCAGCTGACGAAATCGCCGCGGACGCTCGCCGCCACCTCACGCCCGCCGGCCTCGTCAATGTCGGCGACGACGACGCGCGCGCCCGCTTCGGCCAGCGCCAGGCACGTGGCGCGACCGATGCCGCTAGCGCCCCCGGTGACGAGCGCCACCTTCCCATCCAAGCTGCTCACGGCGTCTCCTCGGTCGAGTGTGGTTGCGTGGGGCGTGACTATCTCATGGGGCGCGGCTCGCAGCGTGCGTCCGGCGACGCGGTGTCGGCCCGGCGCGACGAGGCGGTCTGCGTGACGCGTCGTGGTCCGCGGGCGTGCTGTGGTCCAGGCGCCTTGTGGTCTCCGGCGTCGTGTTGTGGTCCGGCCGCCTTTGTGGTCCGCCGGCGTGTTATGGTCCGGCCGCCTTTGTGGTCCGCCGGCGTGTTGTGGTCCGCCGTCGTGTTGTGGTCCGGGCGCCTCGTGGTCCGCCGGCGACCGGACTTTCTCGAGCCGCTCTTGCCCGGCGTGTGGTTGCGCGGGAACCTGGTCGAGTAACGCGACTGTGAGTAGCGTTACTCGACCAGGTTGCGTCCGCGGACCTGTCAGCCCGACGGTTCGGTCCGTGGCTGCCTCGTCTCTGCGCGGACCCCTTCGACCACCCGTCGCACCCCGGATCACCCCGCCACCGCACCCCGACGCACCGCGGGATCACCCAGCTGCACCCTGACGCACCCCGGATCACCCCGGGATCACCCAGCCGCAC
>PMOY01000292.1 GCA_003165655.1 Solirubrobacterales bacterium | reverse complement strand
AGCTCCCGAGGCACGTCACCTAGGCTGTGGCCGATCGTGGGCTTCGCTTCTCGCGATCGCTCGCTTAACCAGATGAATGCTCGTTGGTAACAGGAGCGTGACAACCTCGGTCGCCGTGTTCGCCACGGTGGCATGAGTGATAATCCCTCCGCTGTACGCCCATCGTCTCGGTCGAGATCCGGGACCTGACTCATCCCGGGCGGCGCTGACGGCGACGCTCTCCGGTCCGGTTGACGGCTTGGAGACCGACGCGTGCTTGACCGCCGATGGACGGTTGGTCCTGCTTCATGACCCGTGGCTGAGCGCCACCACCACCATGCACGGGTGGGCACACCAGACCATGTGGAACGAGCTTCGGCGCTGCCGCTTGCGCGACCGGTACGGAGTCGTGACCGATCAGGCGCCGATGCTCTTGGAGCAGCTGCTCGAGCTCGCGCCGCGCGAGCTTCCGGTGCAGATCGAGGTCAAGGCTCACGGCGATCCAGAGCTGGCTAGGACTACGGCGGCCGAGGTGTGTCGGGTCGCGGCCCCGCAGGCCGATAGCCGGAGCGTGGAGCTGCTCTCTTTTCATACTCGCGCCTGCGAGGAGGCAGCTCGGCGCGGGCTACCCACGCGCCTGGTCATCTGGGCCGACTACGCGCCCGGCGCGCTCGTTCGCTGGGCGACCAACGCAGGGGTTGGCGGGGTCTGCATTGAGCACTTCCTCCTACATCCGACACTGGTGGGAAGGCTTCACGCCGGGGGTCTCAGCGTCAACACCGGGACGATCAACGACGCGACGCTCGCCGTGTGGGCGGCGTCCCTCGGGGTCGAAGCGATCACCACCGATCGGCCGGCCGCGCTCCGCCGCGAGCTCGTCGCGGTTCCGCTCGCGGCGTGAGCTGGGCTGTTCGCGACACGTCGGTCACCGGGCGGACCGCAGCACCGCAAGGATCCGCGGATGGCCGTCAATCTCGACCTGGTCGATGACCTCGATGTCTTCCAGGCCGACGACGCACCCGAGCCGGCGGAGACTCTCCGGCGTGAAGCCCCAGTAGACGAAATCGTCGCGCGCGTAGACGTCGCCCGGCGCATGTACCTCGAGCGCCGGAACATCCTCGGGCAGCCGCGATCCGTACGTCTCGAGCACGACCTCGCCACCAGGCGACAAACGGTCGGCGAGGGCCCGCAGCATTGCCACTGGGTCGGTCACACGATGCAGGATCCCGAAGCACAGGGCTACATCGAACTGCTCGTCGAGCTCGCGCACGTCCAGTGCGTCCATGCGGCGATACTCGACCTGCGAGTCAGTCAGCTCGGCGATTGCTCGGAAGCCGGCGCCGGCCTCGAGCGTTACGCCGAACCGGGCGGCCACCCAGTCGATGTACTGCTCGTTGTCGACCGCTACCACGCGCCGGGCACCGCGCGTCTCCGCCACGAAGCTGTAGAAGCCGTCGAAGGCGCCGACGTCAAGGACGCTACGACCGGCGAAGCGATCTGCGCCGAGCACCGGCAGCCGATACCTGTGATCGCGGGCGATTCCCGGCGTGTAGACACCCGGCGACAGCGCGAACGTGTGAAACCAGAGCGGAACGGAATCGCGAACACGCTCGGCCTCGCCGGCCGGCGCGCCGATCGCCCACGTATCGGCCACCAGTCGCTCGTCGAGCGAAGTCTCAGGAATCGGTTCCACGACAAGCGCCGAGGTGTCGGACACTTCGAGCATAGGATCTCCATCTGTCGTTGCAGGGAGCGCCGGCCACCGCATGAGCTGAAGAGGGGTACAGCGCAACGTGGCATCTGCGAAACCCCGGGCCGCAAGCGCGCTCGACCCAGCGATCACTATAGCCTCGCGATCCAGCCGGCGCGCGCCGCAGCTGAGCGTCAGCTCAAGTCCGACAATAAGGCTCTCGAGGCCACGACTGCATCGCCTGCGGCGGCCGCATGCAGCCGGCAATGCCGGTGGTGCGCCGCATGTGGGGCGCACTGGCTCTCGGAGCGCTCACAAGCGGTGATCACCGCTTCGAGCAACTGGCGCTCGAGACGACTGTCCTCGCCGCCGCCGCGCGTGATCACGGCGCGGGTCGCCGCCGCCACGTCGCCGCTGTTCAGCGCGGCGGCGACGGCCTCCGCCATCCCGCCCCGCGCGTTCATCGCGGTCGCGCACGAGGCCGCGGCCTGCTCGTAGGCGGCGAGCGAGTCAAGCGCGGCGGCGATCACGGCGAGATCGCCGCGAACTGCGACGACCTCGTTCTGGGCTTCGAGCTCTTCCATCGTCCTCGACATCTCATGTCCTTTCTCTAGAGCGCTGTCTGACGTTGGATGCCAGGCGGCCGATCGGACTGCCGCGCGGCCGATATCGCGAGCGCCGATGGGTGCAGCAGCGGCACGAGCGGTTGCCAGCCGGCGCGCAGAATCTCGACCGATGACGGGGGGGTGAGGAGCGGCGCCCGCTGGCACGCGAGGCGTGGTCGGCGTGCGACGTAGCCCCTCGGCGACCAGCTCAGGAGATCCTCGCCGAGCACGAGCCAAGGAGCGCCGTCGAGGAGGACGAACGCGGCGTCGGGCAGCCCCTCGACCGCCACTTCGCGACGCACCGGAGCGCGTGTGCCGGGGGCAACGCGCTCGCTGTGGAGCTGTGAATCGATCGCGTCGGCGCCAACCTGGCCCGGGTGAAGGTCTTGCCAGATCGCCCCGAAACGCTCGTAGTCCGGGCGGCGACAGAGAGCGCACGGCCGGTGCCCGGCCGCCAGCGCCGTCGCCTCGTCGAGGAAGAACAGCTCCGTGAAGCGGCCGGGCGCCATCAGAGGCTGACGCCGCCAGCCGCGGAACCGGAGCCGGCAGGCGATCCAGCGCTTGCCTTCGTAACGCCTCCGGATACGCCGCTGCCCGTCGTGCAGGCAGCCGCGGTTTCCGTAGATCAGACCACGCCCGGGATCCACGATCAGCTCGCCGAGGGGGGTGACCCGATTCTGCAGCGGCATCTCTCTCGCTCCACAGGTTACGTGGATCATTTCCGCTCGGCGGCGCGCTGGCGCCGCACGCCGTGAGCCAGGCTCGCTCCGGCCGGGGTCAGCCGACCGGTATCTTGCCGTCGTCGATCGCGATCTATTGGAGGGAGTGAGATGAAGCTTTGGCATCTACTGCTGCGTCTGATTGTCGGCGGGCTGTTCATCGGTCACGGCACCCAGAAGCTGTTCGGCTGGTTCGGGGGCCACGGCCTCGACGCAACGGCTCAGGGCTTCGAGCAGATGGGACTTCATCCCGGCAAGCCGCACGCGATCGCCGCCGGTGTCGGAGAGGCCGGCGGTGGCGCGCTGCTGGTGGCTGGGTTCCTGACCCCCCTCGGGGCCGCGAGCATCGCCGCGACGATGCTCACGGCGATGCACCGCGTCCATCTCAAGAACGGTCCCTGGGTCACCAACGGCGGCTACGAGTACAACCTCGTCCTGATCGCAGCCGTGCTCGCGGTCGCCGAGGCCGGCCCGGGCGCCTTGTCGCTCGACGCCGCCAGGGGACATGAGCGCAAGGGCATCGGCTGGGCGCTGGCCGCGCTCCTCGCCGCCGGCCTCGGAGCGGCGGGCGCCAACTTCGCCGGCGCCGCAGCGCCCCAGAGCTAGCGTCACTTGGCCGCACAGGCATCGTTCGCCGCCGTCGCTCGTGCGGACGGCCGTGCGGCGCTCGTGACGGCGATCGGTGGGGAGCATGCCGGAGAGCGCCTGCTCGTGCGTGCCGATGGCGGGCGGGAGGGTACGCTCGGCGGCGCGGAGCTCGATGCGGAGGCGGTCGCTCACGCCCATGAGTTGATGTGGGCGGAGCGTTCTGAGCTGCGGGGTGACTTGTTCATCGATGTCACGGCGCCAGCTCCCCGGTTGCTGATCTTCGGCGCGGTCGAGTACGCCAATCATCTGGCGCACCTCGCGCGCGTGACCGGCTGGCGGCCATACGTCATCGATCCGCGTGCTCGGTTCGCGACCCGTGAGCGCATCCCCGACGCATTGGAGATCGTGCGCGCGTGGCCTGCCGCCGCGCTCGAGCAACTCGGCGGGATCGACCGTGCCACCTACCTTGCGGTCCTCTCGAATGATCCGAAGATCGACGACGAGGTACTGAGGCTGGCGCTGCGTGCGGAGCCGGCCTACATCGGTGCGATGGGCTCCACCCACGCGCAGGCGGAGCGCCGTGAGCGGCTGCTCGCCGCCGGCGTGGCCGAGGCCGATCTCGCGCGGATCAGCGCCCCCGTCGGCCTCGACCTCGGCGCGCTCAGCGCCGCGGAGACCGCGCTGTCGATCATGGCCGAGCTCGTCGCCGTTCGTCACGGGCGTGGCGGCGAGCGATTGTCGCAGCGGTCCGATAGAAAGATCCACTGACCACCTCGCGCTGGACATGATCGGCAACTATCAGTAGTTTACGGCTCTGTCTCGCATTTGAGGCTGGTTTAACTCGACGGGTGAGTCGGGTCATGAGCGTATCCGGCGGAGGAGAGATGATGCACAGACGGGCATTGGCCCCAGAGGTTCGTCACGGAGGCGTCGCGTGCTGACGCCTGCTGTCAGTGCCGGATGGACAATCGGGATCATCCTCGGCGCTGTGGTGATCGTGGTGGCCGCAGTGATCGTGATTGTGGTCCTCTTCCTTGCGTTCGAGATCGTCAAGCAGGCGCGCACCGCCGAGAGCGCGGTCGACCTCGTGCGTCAGCAGACCACGGAGCTGCACGGCATCGGTCAGATCAATGACTCGGGCGTCAGGATCCTGCATGCTGCGCGGGCGCTCCGCAAAGTGGCGGTGGGCAAATGATCGGCTACGCAGTCAGTGGACACACCCTCTGGGCGATATCGCTTTCGATCACGTTCGGCTCGGCCGTGGTCGTCGCGATCCTGCTGACCTTGCTCGTGGAGTACGTCGCGAGTATCCAGAACTCTGTTGAAGGACTGCTCGAGATCGCCGGAAAGGTCGCCGGCAATACAGAAAACATCCCACAGCTCGAGGCGACGGCGCCCGTGCTATCCCAAATCGTGGAGGAAGCCGTGGTCCAAGACGGCTATATGAACGCGCTCACCGATGGGTTCGGTGACGCATGAGCAGCACCCACGTCCTCGTTCTCCTGAGCGTCGTCCTGACCGTCGGTGTCGTGCTCGTGCTCGCGGTCGCGCTAGTCGAAGTCCGCACCCGCCTCGAGAAGATCCAGAAGGGACTCGCGACGCTGAACTCTGCCCTTGAAGGTGTGGAGTCGCAGCACTTGCGTCCCCTCAACGGTGCCGCTAGGGCGATCAACGACCAGTTCGACATCATCCTCGGCGCGCTTCCGGGAATCGCGAGCAAGGCGGCCGTCGTCGCCGAGAGGAGGCCACGATGATCCTCTGGTGGCTCGGGGACGCAATCCTGCTCGTTGTCGTCCTCCCGGTCGTGGTGTATCTGCTCAACGGGGTGCTGAACGCCGCCAAGAGCATCGTCCCGACCGTGCAGGAGACCAAGAAGGTGGCGAGCGCTGCGTCGACGGATCTCAACGCCATCCCGTTGCTGGTCACGACGGAAGCTCATGTCAAAAACACGATCGCCGGAGTCGCCAATTACGGCGGTTCGCTCGACGTGATCCTCGACGACGAAATCGGGGGGACGGACTGATGCCCGCCGCAGGTGTCGTGCTCGCGATCGCGGTCCTCGCGATCGTGCTCGTGCTCGTCTACTACCTGGTCTCGACGATCGTCGCGCTGCGTCAGATCTCCGCCGGGCTCGGCCGGGCGATCGCCGGGGTCGGAGAGTTGATCGACAAATCGGAGCCGGTCGCACCGGTCGTGCAGACGATCAACTCGAATCTCGACGCGGCCGTCGATGCACTCGAGGGGCTGCTGGTCAAGAAGGCGGGGCTCGGCGACGCGGTCGGCCTGCTCGAGGGGCTCTACCCGGGGGCCGCCGCCGAGGGGCTGCGGAACTTCCCGGCGAGCCTGACGATCACGCCCCCGCGGATCGCGGAGGTCTACACCAAGGGGACGCTGACGCTCGCGCGGCTGGGCCGTGAGGCGCCGATCGCAGCGGCGAGCCCTAACGGCCCGGTGCTGCGCGCCGTCACCTACGGGAGCGCCGCAGCGCGTGCCCTGTATCCGGACCTTCGCCAGACCCACCCGGCCAAGATGCCGCGCTCGCCGGTCATCGGGACGAGCGCGCCGACCCAGTACGAGCCGGCCGACTCGCCGGGCACGCGGCGCGCGATGCCCGGAAGCACGGCCGAGCTCGACCGCCCGACGACACACGAGAGGAATGGCGATGCAGACGCCGGCACCGTTTGAGTACGAACGCGCAACGAGCCTGGCGGGCGCGATCGCGGCGCTCCACGACGGGGACGGCGATGCCCGCGTGATCGCCGGCGGCCACAGCCTGCTGCCGATGATGAAGCTGCGGCTCGCGACCCCGGAGCGGCTGATCGACTTGGGCGACCTCGAGGACGAGCTCAGCTACATCCGCGAGGAGCCCGGGGAGATCCGGATCGGCGCGCTCACCCGGCACGTCGATCTGCTCCGGTCCCAGGTGCTGGCAGAGCAGTTCCCGGTGTTCCGCGACGCCGAGGAGGTGATTGCCGATCCGGTTGTGCGCAACCGCGGCACGATCGGCGGCTCGCTCTGCCAGGCCGACCCCGGCGAGGACCTGTCGGCCGTCTGCGCGGCGCTGAAGGCGAGCGTCGTGCTCAGGGGACCGGCCGGGGAGCGGGTCGTCGGGATGGACGGGTTCCATCTCGGGCCGTACGTGACCGTCGTCGGCTTCGACGAGATCCTCACCGAGATCAGGATCGCCAAGCGCCCACACGGCGGCAGCGCGTACGAGAAGGTCGAGCGCCGCGCCGGCGACTTCGCGATCGGCGCCGCCGCCGCGGCTCTCAACATCTCGGGCGGGACGATCGTCGCCGCCGGCGTCGCGCTCCGCGCGCTGGCCCCGACGACGGTCGAGATCAAACGGGCCGAGGAGCTGCTGCGCGGCTCGCGGCCGTCCGAGGAGCTGTTCGCCCAGGCCGGCGAGATCGCCGCGGCCGACTGCGCGCCGACCGCAGACGGCCGCGGGCCCGTCGACTACAAGCGCCATCTGGCCGGTGTATTGACCAAACGCGCCCTGCGCCGCGCCGCCGCCCGCGCGCTGCAGAAGGAGGCATGAGCGTGCAGATCACGGTGAACATCAACGGCGAGGACGTCACGCGCGAGGAGGAGCCGCGCAAGCTGCTCGTCCACTTCATCCGCGAGACGCCGGGCCTGACGGGCACGCACTGGGGGTGCGATACGTCCAACTGCGGCGCCTGCGTCGTGCTGATGGACGGCGAGCCGGTCAAGTCGTGCACGGTGCTCGCGGCGATGGCCGAGGGCCACGCGATCCGTACGGTCGAGGGACTCGAACGGGACGGTCGCCTCGATCCGGTGCAGCAGGGCTTCCACGAACTGCACGCGCTGCAGTGCGGGTTCTGCACCCCCGGGATGCTGATGACCGCGCGCGCGCTGCTCGACGAGAATCCCGACCCGACCGAGGCCGAGATCCGCACCGCGATCTCCGGCGCGATCTGCCGCTGCACCGGCTACAAGAACATCGTCGCCGCGATCCGCTGGGCGGCGGAGCACCCGGCCGCCGTCGAACAGGAGGCGTGAGCATGGCCATCACCGAGAATCCCCCCAGTGATCGCCCGATCGGCTTCGGCCGGCTGAAGCGCAAGGAGGATGCGCGCTTCATCCGCGGCAAGGG
>PMOY01000083.1 GCA_003165655.1 Solirubrobacterales bacterium | reverse complement strand
TCGACCATCCGCGACGCCGACGAGATCCTGGTCCTCGACCACGGGCAGATCGTCGAACGCGGCAGCCACGACGAGCTGGTGGAACGGGGTGGTCTCTACGCGCGCCTATACGACGAGCAGTTCGGCGCCGGCGCGGTCCAGGCGTTCTGCTCTGACGGGATCATCCTCGCCGACGGACGCTGTGTCCGACCCGCGATGGCGCAATCAGCCGCGGATGCGGATCCACCGGTGCCGGCGGACGGGACCGCCCCATCACGCCGTGCCGAACGGACGACCGCCGCGTAGCGGGTCGCCTCACCGTGTTGGGCGCAGTGGGAGCGCACGACACCCATCTCAACCGAGCCCGCCGCGCGTGAGCGCGGGCTCAAGCGCGATCGTTTGGACGCACTGGCGATGCTGGTTGGTTAAGGTGAACCGTGGGTCGGATCAGAACTCGAGGAGGAGGACGAGATGAACGCGGGAGGCACGCATCCGCGGGCGAGCGAGCCGCCGGGGTCTGGTGATCTGATTGATCTCGATCGTCTGATCGCCGCGGGAACACAATGAGAAACGCCGACCAAGCCAAGGTGTTCTCGATCGTTCTGGCCGGCGGCGCGGGCACGCGTCTCTCGCCGCTGACGCTGGATCGTGCGAAACCGGCGGTGCCCTTCGGCGGCAACTACCGGTTGATCGATTTCGCGCTGTCGAACCTGGTCAACGCGGGGTACCGTCGGATCGTCGTGCTGACGCAGTACAAGAGTCACTCGCTGGATCGCCACATCGCGACCACGTGGCGGCTGTCGCCACTGCTCGGTAACTATGTGACGCCGGTGCCGGCGCAGATGCGCCGCGGGCCGTACTGGTTTCAGGGCTCGGCGGACGCGATCCATCAGAACCTCAACCTGCTCCGCGATGAGCGACCCGACATCGTGGTGGTCTTGAGTGCCGACCACATCTATCGGCTGGACCCGGCCCAGATGGTGCGCCAGCACATCGAGTCAGACGCCGCGGTGACGGTCGCGGGGCTCCGCGTCCCGATCGAGCAGGCCGACCAGTTCGGGGTCATCGAGACGGCCGCGGATGGCCACACGATCACGGCATTTCACGAGAAGCCCAAGCACGCCGTCGGGCTCGCGGACGCACCCGACCAGGTGTATGCGTCGATGGGCAACTACGTGTTCTCAACCGACACGCTGACCGAGGTCGTGTCCGAGGACGCCGAGGCTGAAGAGTCCTCCCACGACATGGGCGCCAACATCATCCCCATGCTCGTCGGGTCGGGGTCGGCGCACGTCTATGACTTCAACAGCAACGAGATACCCGGCGCGACGGATCGCGATCGTGGCTACTGGCGCGACGTCGGAAGCCTCGACGCGTTCTACGACGCGCACATGGACCTGATCTCCGTTCACCCGGTGTTCAACCTCTACAACATGGAGTGGCCGATCCTGACGCTGCCCGAGCCGTTGCCGCCGGCTAAGTTCGTCTTCGAGGAGAAGGGACGTACCGGGCAGGCGCTCGACTCAATGGTCTGCTCGGGCGTGATCATCTCGGGAGGCACCGTCCGGCGGTCGGTCCTCTCACCCCGCGTCCACGTCGACTCCCACGCCGAGGTGGACGGGTCGGTGCTCTTCTCCGGCGTCGAGATCGGCCACCACGCGGTCGTCCGCGATGCCATCGTCGATAAGGACGTCGTCGTCGAACCCGGCGCCGAGGTCGGATTGGACGTCGACGCCGACCGCGAGCGGTTCACCGTGTCCGACGCCGGCATCGTCGTGATCCCCAAAGGCGTCCGGGTCCCGGCCAGTCCAAAGGCATGAGGCTGCGCGTCTCGCTGCTCACTCGCGAATATCCGCCCGAGGTCTACGGCGGCGCCGGCGTACACGTCGAATACCTCGCCCGAGAGCTCCGCCGACTCGTGGACCTGAGCGTTCACTGCTGGGGCGCCGACCGCGACGATCCGGCCGTCCGCGCGTACCGTCCGTGGGAGGCTCTGGCCGGCACGTCACCGCATCTCGCGGCGCTCCAGGCGATGTCGATCGACTTGCTCATGGCGGCCGGCGTCGAAGGAGCCGACATCGTCCACAGTCACACGTGGTACGCGCACTTCGCCGGCCACCTGGCCAAGCTGATCCACGGGATCCCGCACGTGGCCACCGTGCACTCGCTCGAGCCGCTGCGGCCGTGGAAGGCCGAGCAGCTCGGCGGCGGCTACGCGCTCTCGAGCTTCTGCGAGCGGACCGCTCTGGAGGCAGCCGACGCGGTGATCGCCGTCTCGGAGGACTCCAAACGCGACATCCTCGCCTGCTATCCGGCAATCGATGCGGACCGAGTGCGAGTCATCTATAACGGAATCGACGCCGCGGAGTACGCGCCCGACCCGGGCACGGATGCTCTCGAGCGGTTCGGCGTCGACCGCGACCGACCGTCCGTGGTCTTCGTCGGGCGCATCACGCGCCAGAAGGGCGTGCCCCATCTGCTTCGTGCCGCCGTGGATTTCGCACCGGCCGCGCAGCTGGTCCTGTGCGCCGGCGCACCCGACACGCCCGAGATCGGCGCCGAAGTCGCCACCGGCGTACAGCGCCTGCAAGCGGTGCGCGATGGGATCATCTGGATCGACCAGATGATCCCCAAGCGCGAGGTCATCCAGTTGCTCAGCCACGCCACGGTGTTCGCCTGCCCATCGATGTATGAGCCACTCGGGATCGTCAACCTCGAAGCGATGGCGTGCGAAGCGGCCGTCGTCGCGTCCGCGACCGGGGGGATCGTCGAGGTCGTCAACGACGGTGAGACCGGCTTCCTGGTCCCGCTCGAGCAGGAGCCGGGCTCCATCGATCCGGTCGACCCAGCGGCGTTCGCCGCCGCCTTCGCCGACCGCGTCAACAGACTGATCGACGACCCGGCGCTCGCCGCCCAGATGGGGCAGGCCGGCCGCAAGCGAGTGATTCGCTCCTTCAGCTGGTCGGCGATCGCGGATCAGACCGTCTCGGTCTATACCAAGCTGACGTTGCGCGCGGGGCCGGCTACATAACCATGACTCACGTGCGGGACACTCCGGACTCGACAGAGGAGGCGGCGGGGTCCGCTGCGTCACCCGCGCTTGCGCCGACGCTTGCGCCGACATCGTCCGCGACGACCTTGAGATGGCTCCAGCGCACCGCCGGGAATGCCGCGGTCGGGCGGCTCCTGCGGGCCGGAAAGCTGCCGCCGGACGTCGCGGTCCTGCAACGCCAAGTCGGCGGCGGATCGAACCCGTGGTGGTCGACGACGAGCGGGATCCAGGACGAGCTCGACCGCCGCGACTCTCTGATCCGTGATTCCCTGCCGTACGCGACCATCGCGTCGGACGCGGACCTCCAGGGTTACATGCAGCGGTGGCTCGACGCCAGCGCCCGGATCGACTCGTCGATCGCCACGCTCTTCGCGAACGACCCGCAGATGTTGCGGCGCTGCCAGCAGCAGTACGTCGATGCGACGAAGCTGGTGCTGATGCGAGCGGAGCTCGGCACGAACCGGACGGCCGCCTCGATCGTTACTCAGAACAGCGCGCTCGTGCGTCCGAGCGCGGCAACCGAGATCAGCCAGTTCGCGCAGCTGGACCGGTTCGAGCGCCTCGATCCGAGCCGGCCGGGAAACGCCGTGATGCTCGTGCTGCGGACGATCAACCCGAGCGCACCCGCCTTCACGAACCGGCCGTGCACGCAGAACTGCCCGGCCGCGGCCGCGGCTACGCAGAATTACCTGCGCACCGGGACCTTCCCGACCTCCCGGTGCACGCCGCTGTCCGAGCCGCGCAACGGTTACGCGATCACCCCGGATCCGGTCACCTGGAGCCGTTCGCAGCCCTGGGCGCCGACATGGCGGGACATCCAGCGGGCGACGGCACAGCACGGCCAGCTCGTCGTCGTCGAAGCCGACCGCGGCGCCGGCCACCCGGCGAACCTGACCCAATGGCATTACTTCGTGGTGCTCAACGTCCGAGGCACTCAGATCGTCGTCGACGGATTTCTCGGGCAGGTCGCCTTGAATGTGGGGACCTACGTCACGAGTCTCCAGGCCAACACGTATGTGTTCACGGCCGCGCAGATGCAGGCCGTGCGTCAGCCTTAGTTACGTCGGTCGATGTCACGTCGGCGCCCGTGGCCACGTCGAGCGTTACCACGGAGCCGCGGGGGCGCCACTGCCCGCCTTAGGTGCGCGTCCAATCCTTCCGCGTCAAGCTCACGAAGTAGCCTCCGGGGCGGTCCGGCACGTTCCGATTGACAACCTGCGAGAGCGTCGTCGTTGAGCGAATGAGCTCCATGCCAGCGGCCGGCGCTATGCGGGGCTGCCTCGGACGTTGACACCTCAGCGGAGGTGGTAGACCGTCTGCAGGCCGAAGACCGGCGTGTCGAGGCCTTCGGCCCGAGCCTTGAGCTGAAGTGCCAGGTAGAGCGAGTAGTGACGCGACTGGTGGAGGTTGCCGCCGTGGAACCAGAGTCCTTCCTGCTGGGTGGGTTTCCACATGTTGCGCTGCTCGCCCTCCCACGGACCGGGGTCCTTGGCGGTGTTGGAGCCGAGCCCCCAGACCTTTCCCACCTTGTCGGCTACCTCAGGTGAGATCAGGTCGGCGACAAAGCCGGTCATCGACCCGTAGCCCGTGGCATAGACCACGAGGTCGGCCGGCAGCTCCGTCCCGTCGGCCATGACGACCGCGTCCTCGGTGAGGTGGTCGACCTGGCCCGATTGGAGCTTGATGTCACCGTTGGCCACGAGCTCGGAGGCACCCACATCGATGTAGTAGCCCGAGGCGCGCCGCAGGTACTTCATGAACAGGCCCGAGCCATCCTCGCCCCAGTCGTGCTGGAAGCCTGCGCGCTCCAGACGCTCGTAGAAGTCGCTGTCGCGCTCGCGTATCTGCTCGTAGACCGGGACCTGAAACCCCGCCATGAGATGGTAGGGAAGCGAAGCGAAGGTCATGTCGGCCTTCTCCGTCGTCATTCCCGACGCGACGGCGTCCTCGGAGTAAAGGGCGCCGAGGGCGATGTCCATCAGCGTCTGCGACCTGACCACGTGCGTGGAGGACCGTTGCACCATCGTTACATCGGCGCCGTTCTCCCACAGCGCCGCGCAAATGTCGTGGGCGGAGTTGTTGGAGCCGACGACGACGGCCCGCTTGCCACGGTACTTGTCGGGTCCGGTGTGCTGGGAGGAGTGGTGCTGGTCGCCCATGAAGACGTCCATGCCCGGGAATTGCGGTACGTACGGGCGGCCCGACATGCCAGTGGCCATGACCAACTGCTTCGGGCGTAGCGTCACTTCGGTGCCATCGCGTTCGACGGTCAGGATCCACTCGCCTGCATCCTCGTCATAGCGCGCGTTCTTCGCGGTTGTCGAGCCCCAGTAGTTGAGCTCCATCACGCGCGTGTACATCTCGAGCCAGTCGGCGATCTTGTCCTTTGGCGAAAATACGGGCCAGTTCGCGGGGAACTTGATGTAGGGCAAATGGTCGTACCAGACCGGGTCGTGGAGGCAAAGCGACTTGTACCGGTTGCGCCACGAGTCCCCCGGGCGGGCGTTGCGCTCGACGATGATCGTGGGGACGCGCAGCGACCGCAGGCGCGCGCCGAGCGCGATGGCGCCCTGGCCGCCGCCAACGATCACGACGTACGGCTGGGTGCCGTAGCCAAGCTCCTCAGCCTCGCGCGCTCGCTCCTCAAACCATGTCCGACGGTCCGGGTTCGCACCGTGCTCGACGCCTCTGGGCCGATCGGCCCCGGCGCTCTCCTCATGCCCCTTGAGCTCCTCCAGCGCCGTGAGCAGCGTCCACGCCTTGCCTTCCTTGAGCCGCAGGTGGCCACGGCCACGCCCGGTGTCGGTCTCGAACGCGATCCACGCCTCGCTCACGCCATCGGCGGCGGCGGGCTCCTCCGTCGCGTGCCAACCGCGCGGCCTGGTGTGTGCGAGCGTGTGCTCGAGCATCTCCCTCACGCCCTCGCGGCCCTCCACGGTCTTGATGTTCCACGTGAAGGCGACGAGGTCCCGCCACAAGCATTCCTCGAGGAACAGCTCCGCGGCACCAGCGCTATCGCCCCGCGTCAACGCGTCACCAAAGCGCGAGAGCCACTGGTCAACCTCGCCGGCAACGGGCGGAGTAGCGATTGTGGACATGGTTTCCTCCCTGCAGACGACGGTAGACCGACATTCTCTCTCACCGGCCGATCGAGCGCTTCGTCGGACTGTCGTGATCGCTGTGGGTTTCGACCTGACCTGAGTCGCCCCAACTTCGGGCGGTCGCTGAGCTCTTGCATTGCTCTCGAACCCGCGCACCTGTGTCTCGATCGATTTGACAGGAACGCCTGGAAGGCCCCCGATCGGTCCAACGGGGGGGACGGAACCTCAAGCTTGATAAGTCGAGAGGATCGCGGTCCTCCGCGGGCCCATGCCGTAGTGGAACCGCCAGCCGCACACAAGAGCGGCCGCCCTGATCGAACAGGACGGCCGCCAAAACCAATGCCCCCGCAACAGCTTTGGCGAGTTGGGCGGGAGCACCGACCCCAGGAGGGTACCCGATGCACGCCCCGTCCAGCCGCATTGGCTCCGAGCTCGCGTTCGACCGCGGCGAGGGATACGACCACGAGCGCGAACCGAGGGGGGTCATGTGTCGCGAGAGCGTCGCGACCGCGGAAAGTCGTCCCACGCGGGTCCGCGCCGCAGCGAAGCGGTCGGTTGCGCTTGGGCGCGGAGGGCGCTGGCGGATCGAGGCTGATTGCACAGGCCGTCGGTGCCACGGGTATGCTGACGACGAGTACTAAGGACGATCGGGTACATGAAACGACACGGATGTCGAAGGGTTCACCGCTCACGGGGACTTCGAAGGCATCTTTGGGATTACCGAAGGAGTGGCCGCGCCGCCCGAGGATGTCATGCGGGCACTGAGGAAATCTCTCGGAGCGCGCCCGGGGCATCGGTGGGGCGCAAGGGCACGGGTTGGCGTCTCATCAAGGGCGCGGTCTGTTGCGTCCTGGCCGTTGCCGTAACGCTGGCGGCGAACACCGGGGGTGCTGTGGCGAGCGCGACTCGCCAGCGGATCCTGCATGTCGCGGCGAGCCAGCTCGGCTACAGCGAGCCTGGAGACTTCTGCACGAAGTTCGGGCCGTGTGAGCTGTGGTGTTCGTTGTTCGTGACTTGGGTGTGGGAGCATGCCGGGGTTCCGGTCCCGAGCCTTCCATTTGTCGGCGACCTATACGACTGGGCCCGGGCAAGGACGTACGTCAAGCGTGTGAGCGGAACGCCAACTCCGGGCGACGCGGTCCTGTTCGGCACCGGCCCCGAGAACGTGGACACGAGCCCGCACGTCGGGATTGTCGAGGACGTGTACCGCACGGGCTACTTGGTCACGATCGAGGGAGATACGATTCACCGCGTCGAACGTTACGTGGTGCCAATCCGTGAGCCCGAGAGAGTCGGGGAGCCGGGGCCGATCTATGCGTACGCGTCGCCGGTCGGCAGCGGCCGCGGCGGACACTCGGTCGGCGCCACGGTTGTTCCCGCTTTTGCCCCGCTGGCGCGGGCGCTCATGCCCGATCGCACCGCGTTCGTGGGCGTCGACTGGACGGTCGTGAACCGCGTTCGGACGCGTACGATCCGGTCGCTGCGCGCGTTCCAGCAGATGCCCTATCGTGCTGGGCACCTGCGCATCGACTGGACCGGAGTGGATCGCCGAGGGCTCGTCGAGGTTCGCGTGAGGACGACCGTGGATATGTCGTACGCGCGCGAAGCGTGGCACCGGTTCCTCCACCGGTTCCGCGACGCCGGGCATGCCTACGTCGTGAGCTTTCAGGCGCCGCCTGACGTTCCGGTCAATCGCTCTAGGCCGTCGATCTCCGGAACAACGGCGCAGGGCCACACGTTGGCGGCGTCAGATCCCCCATGGTCGAACCATCCGACTGCCTATACCTATCAGTGGGAGGACTGCGCGAGCTCTGGCCTGTCGTGCTCGGCGATCGCAGGAGCGACCGGCTCGAGCTACGCTCTCGTTGCGAGCGATGTGGGTCATACGATCCGCGTCGAGGAGACGGCGAGCAACGCGGTTGGCGACGGGAAGCCCGCGACCTCCGCCTCGACTGCAGTCGTGTCGGGGCTGTCCCCGCCCCCTGCGGCCGTTGGCTCGAGTGCACCGCCGCCGACGTGAGCTGCTACCGAGCGTTTGTGCTGTTGGGCAGAGGTGGCTACCGTTGCCGTGCGTGGCGAGACGCGACGCGCCGCAGGGCCGCGATGGCCGTTGCGGTGATCGTGCTCGCACTCCTGCTCGATGGCGCCACATCGGCGATGGCGACGAAGCCGACGGCAGCCTCGCCAGCCGCGCCGGCGGTCGTGACGGTCGGCACGATCGCACACGGGCCGCCGATCCCCGCCGGATTCGTCGGGCTTTCGCTCGAGTACCGAACGCTTCTCTCCTATGCGGGAACCGACCCGAACGCGATCAATCCCGTGTTCGTACGGCTGCTCCAAAATCTCACTCCCGATCAAGCTCCGGAGATGCGTATCGGAGGCGACAGCACCGACTGGACCTGGTGGCCGGTCGCGAAGATGCGGCGCCCCCGGGGAATTACGTATGACGTCACGCCAGGCTGGCTCGCGGTCGCGCGCGCATTGGCCCAGGAAACCCGCCTGCGCTACATCATGGGGATCAACCTCGAGGCCGACAATCGCGTGGTCGAAGCGGCCGAGGCGCGCGCGCTCCTCTCCGGGATCGGCCAACGGCACATAGCAGCGCTTGAACTTGGCAATGAACCCGAGCTTTACTCGATCCGGGGCTACTACAACACCCCGAGGGGCGTCCCTATGGCCGGGCGGCCCCCGAGCTACGACTTCCAGACGTTCACAGACGAGTTCTCGAGCTTTCGCCGAGCGATCGGCGGGTTCCCGTTGGCCGGCCCCTCGAGTGGAAGCTACTCGTGGCTGCAACACCTCCCGCAATTCCTCGCCGCCGAGCCGTCGCTCGGCGTCGTGACGGTGCACAGCTACTGGCTGAACAAATGCCTGAACTCTCCGAGCCTCCTTGGGTACCCGACCGTGCCGAACCTGCTCAATCCGCGCCCGCCGAGCCGGCTCACGGCCGCGCTCGCGCAGTATGCGTCGCTCTCGCACGCCGACCACGTCCCGATCCGAATCGACGAGATGAACTCGGTAACGTGCGGTGGCCGAACCGGGGTGAGCGACGTCTTCGCCTCGGCCCTATGGGCGCTGAACGCGCTATTCGAAGCGATGGCCGACGGTATCGACGGCGTCAATATCCATACTTTCCCCGGGACCGCGAACCAGCTGTTCGGCTTCAGCCGCGTGAAAGGCGAGTGGATCGGCACCGTGCGCCCCGAGTACTACGGACTGCTGATGTTCTCCCAGGCAGCACCACCGGGCTCCAAGCTGTTGCGGGTCGCTCAGGAGAACACCGAGCAGACACGTGTTTGGGCGACCGTCGCCAAGAACGGCTCTACCCGACTGGTTCTGATCAACGACAGCCTGACCCGCGCGAGCTCGGTGCTCGTTCACACGCCGACCCCGTCCGAACCGGCCGAGCTCGAACGACTTCTGGCGCCCAGTGCCTACGCCACCAGCGCCATCACGATCGACGGTCAGAGCTTCGGCGCGCAAACCACGACGGGCTCGCTCGCCGGGCCGACCACGACGGTCACGCTGACGCCCTCCGCAGCCCCCGCCGCCGTGGCGACGTACGCCATCACACTGCCGGCCGCGAGCGCCGCAATCCTCACGATCTCACCGCAGCCACGGACGCCCGCGCAGCGCCGATCAGGTTGACGGGCAGCGCCCGGTACTACCGCTACCACGAGGTTGGCGCTGGCGGCGGCGAGAGTTACTTGCCGCACGACGTCCAGCGCTCCTGCTTGGCGAGGGCCTGACCGCAGTGTTGTGAGCGGAACGTGATCCTGCGGCCTGCACCCGCATACTGCCGCGACCGGGCTGCCGCGACCGGGCTGGCGCGACCGGGCTGGCGCGACCGGGCTGGCGCGTCGCGGAGCTCGCCCACCTGAGCCCAAAGCCGAACATCGTCGAGCAAGACGATGTCGCCCGCACCGGCAAACTCACCCGAAGGGTGAGCATGCGCCCACCCCGCGCATCCCCCGGTTCCCCCCGAAGATCGCCCGTCGTGGGGGACGAAAACGATGGCACGCTGGAGCATGCTGAAAGACATGAACCAGCTACTGATGATCGCCCTCGTGGTTACCGCGCTGTCCGCGCCGGATGCATGATGCTCGTTGTTCACCACATAGCCCTACGCCTGATCGTCTCCGCAGGCCTGATGCTGCACCCCGCTGCCCCCCGGGTACAGCGCGCGATCGTGCGCCAGGTGGATTCGCAGGTCGCGGCGCACTGGCCGGTAGCGAGAATCGTGTGGTCCGACAGCCCCACGGCCATTCCCGTTCACGTACTGAGCCTGCGAGTGGTCGGTTCGAAGCGTTGGTGTGGTGGCGGAGCGGGCGGCTGCCACTGGCTCGGGAGCGATGGGCAACCGATCATTGCCGTCGGCGCGCAGTCCCAGGACTGGTCCGGATACTTGTCCCATGAAGTCATCGAAACCTTGATCGATCCCTCCGGTACACGGGATCTGTACGGCAGACTGGCCGAGGCGTGTGATCCGGTCGCCCAGAACTGGTACCGGCTGGACGGTACGTGGGTTACCGATTTCGTCTACCCAGCATGGTTCAAGCCGGGCTCGGCCGGTCCATACGACTACCTGAACATCACGCACAGCCCAGGAAAGCTCGGCACCGGCGGCTACCAAGACTCGCTGGACATCAAGGCGATGTAAGGCCCCAAGTCCGCGATTCCATCGGGCATCGACGAGGATGAGGCGGTCGGCTCACGGATCTCGCGCGCCATGCACGCCTCGAGGGTTTCGCCGGGCAAGCAGACACCTAGTCCATTTGCTCGTCTTGACGGGCCGTAGTCTTCTGACTAAGGTCAGAGAATGGCCGACACGATGGTCGAGCAGGTCCGCCGCTTCAACCGCGTCGTAACGGAGCGTGTAGGCGCGCTCGACGACCGGTTTCTCGGTCGCGCGCTGCCGCTCGGTGAGGCGCGCGTGCTGTGGGAGATCGGTCGAGACGGCTGCGAGGTGCGGAAGCTGCGCTCGCGCCTGGCGCTCGATTCCGGGTACCTGAGCCGGCTGTTGCGTTCGCTCGAGACGGCTGGGCTCGTCGAGGTGACTGAGAACCCCGCGGACCGGCGGATCCGCATTGCCCGGCTGACGACGGCCGGGCGGCGCGAGTGGGCGATGATCGACCGGCGGTCCGACAAACGCGCTGAGTCGCTGCTCGAGCCGCTCTCCGCCGAGCAGCGCGAACGGCTCGTCGCCGCGATGCGAGACGTCGAGCGACTGCTGTCGGCCGCGAGCGTCGAGATCAGACACATCGACCCGGAGCACCCAGACGCGAAGTACTGCGTCGCCGAATATGTCGCCGAGCTGAACCGGCGCGCACACGAGCGCCGCTCGCCCCGTGTTTTCGACCCGACGGTCGGCGCCACCGCACATCCGCACGAGCTCCGGCACCCGGCCGGGGCGTTCTTCGTCGCCTATCTGCATGGCAACGCGCTGGGCTGCGGCGGGGTCAAGCATCACCGCGGTGCGCCCGCCGAGATCAAGCGCATGTGGATCGCTCCCGAAGCGCGCGGGCTCGGCCTCGGACGGCGGCTGCTCGACAGGTTGGAGGCCTGTGCGTGCGCGGATGGCTCGCACGTCGCGCACATCGAGACGAGCGCGGTGAGCACTGAGGCGCTCTCGCTCTACCGCTCCAGCGGCTGGGTCGAGGTGCCTCGGTTCAACGATGAGCCGTTCGCAGACCACTGGTTCGAGAAGGAGATATGTGTAGATTCCGCGGGAGATCGCGGACGTGGTCGCCGAGCTAGGTACAGGAGGCGCGCGGTGGTGGAGAGCAGCGACAACCAGGCCGAGCGGCGACGCTGGAACGACGAGTATTGGGCGTCGGTGTGGCGCCGGCGTGAGCAGTTGACCGGCGCTGTGACCGATCTGCTCCTGAACGCCGCCGGTCTCGTCGCCGGCGAGCGGGTTGTGGACATCGGGAGCGGCGGTGGCACCGCCGCGTTCGCCGCCGCCACGCTGGTTGGTGCGACGGGGTCGGTGGTGGGCGCCGATATCTCGGTTCCGCTGGTCGGCTACGCCAGGCAGCGAGCGCGTGACCGCGGGGCGGCGAACGTCCGCTTTGTCGTGGCCGACGTGCAGCGTGAGAGCATCGACGGCGGACCGTTTACCGCAGCGGTCAGCCAGTTCGGGGTGATGTTCTTCGACGAGCCCGTCGTCGCCTTCACGAACATTCGAGCCCAGCTGGCCCCGGGGGGTCGGCTTGCCTTCGTTTGCTGGCAGGCTCCGGCGCAGAATCCGTGGTTCGTGGGTCCGAGCCTGGCGCCGTTTGTCCCATCACCGCCGGCCCTTGCGGCTGGCAAGAGCCCCACTGGCCCGTTCAGCCTCGCAGACCCAGACCACACCACCGCCATCCTGACGGCGGCCGGATGGTCAGCGATCGAGAGAACAGCCTATGAGCAGACCGTCACGGTCGACCCAGACGCCATCATCGACGACGGCCAACTCACCTTCCTTGGCGTCGCCGATCGCGATTTCGACGCGGCGAGGGCAGCGGTCAACGACCATCTGGCCAACCTTCAACGAGACGACGGGCGCTACAACGCACCGCTCGCTTTCCAGGTTTTCACCGCCGCTCGATAGTCAGCGTGCCTGGAGCCAAGACTGGCGCTGTGGTCAGCTGAGCACGACGTCCACCAGGGAAGGCTGACCGCCCCGATAGCGTCCGGTGCGTGTCAGCTTCCAACGCTGAGGTCGTGGCCGGCGCGGAGCTTGTCGAGCAGCTCGCCCTGGGAGGTAGAGGCGTCGATGCTGATCATCGTCGTCTTCTCGATCTCGTCGTAGTCGCGCCCCACCGCGGTCGACTGAGCGGTGCCGGCGAGTTGAGCGTGCGTCCCAGCCGATAGTGCCGCCCCTCGAATGCACCCTCGTCCTCGCCCCACATCTGCAGGCAGATCTGCAGTGTCTCCTCCAGGCGCTCGAAGCGCTCACCGAGCGGCGGGAAGGCGAAGCCCAGCCCCTCCGCCTCCTCCTGAAACCACGCCGCGCCGATACCCAGGCCGGCGCGCCCGCCCGACAGCACGTCGAGCGTGGAGATGACCTTTGCCAGGAAGCCCGGCTCGCGGTAGACCACCCCAGTCACGAGGGTGTGCAACAAAACCCGCTCCGTGACCCCCGCCAGATACCCGAGAGTCGTGTAGGCCTCGAGCATGCTCTCCTCGGGCGCGCCCACCGGACCGATCTGCCAGAAGTGGTCCATCACGGTCAGGCGGGCAATCCCGCCGGCCTCCGCCTCGCGGGCGAGGCGGCCCAGCGTCCGAGCCAGCTCGGGCGGGCCTGCGGTCCAGGTCAAGTCGGCGATGTGGAATCCGAGGTCCATCGGCACCGGCGATCCTACCCCGACCTGCTGGGCGTGCGGGAGGTAGAGCAGCCAGGCACCGGACGCGTGCGTTGACAGGGATGGACCAGCGGACGGTCTGGCGGCGGACTCAACGCTCGAGGCGCCGGGGCTACTGCTCTACGCATCCCGGTCCTGCGGGGCGCGGGTTCGCGCGCTTCCGATCCCCCGTGACCAGGTGCTGCCCCTGACCGCCGAGGCGTGATTGGGGAACAGCTCACGGGAGCGCCCGGCGGCATCGCGGAGTGGCTCCGAATCGACCTCGACGCGGGTGAGGGGAATCCCTGCCGCCGGCCATTCGCAGACGAAGAACAGCGGACCGATCGGCGGGAGCGGCCACATCCAAAAGCCCTGATGCCAGCGCCCGCCGCCTCCGCCGCCGCCCATCCCCCACAGGACGGGCCCCTCGGGCTCCTCTCCGGAGCGCGTGAAGCCGCCGAGATTGCTGCCCTTGCGGCCATCAGCAAAGGCAACACCAAACCGGAGCATCTCCTCGTATGTCGATACTCCCCCAGGCCGCTGGTAGATCCCGTTCAAGGACGGGTCAAGGTCACCGGCGCTCGCCGCGGCAAGCACGTGCAGCTCGAAATCGAGTCCTGTCGGATACGCGGCACACCGCCCGATGTACACCGCGGCCTGCTCGTTCTGCGCGACGACGACTTCGAGCGCCACCGCACCAGGAAGCACGCCATAGGGCGGCCCCATCCATTCCGGCGACGGCGGTCGCGACTCAGGTTCCCGAGGCGGAGGAGGCGGAGGAAAGAAGTCTTCGTCCATGCCCTGAAAAGTACCGTCCAGGGGGAACCTCTTGTGCGATCGCCTAGAGGACGGCCCAGCGACCGCACGCGACGCGCGCCTGTTATAACGACGAGCGCCGTCCCCGCGCGCCCCATCTCAGTCGGCCTATGGCTGTCGTGGGACAACCGCCGCCCGTCCCGTGCCCCACCGCCCCACCGATACGACGTGACCTGGCCGTCCACGTTTGACGCCTCCCACGGGGCCCGATACTCGTCGGCAACCATCGGGTAATGATCGATGAGAGCTTCAGCCGCGTCACAAACGCGATCCGACCGCCCGGGCGATCGATCGTTACCTCCGAGCTCTCGATCGACCTCGTCGAGATGGCCGGCAGCGGAGATAGCTCATTGAGCTGCGACGCCAACGCCGTCGCCGTCTCGCCCACCGCGGCCCTCGCGCACAGCACCCTCCAGGACGCACACGGCGCGGTCGTCGCGACCGCCAGCACCTGGTGTCGCTTTATCAACGGCGGCCACGACGAGAACCACGCCTACCCGCAGGCCGCCAAACCCCCGCCCGATCTCGCGCTACACCATCTGCTCACCACCACACTCAGTCCTGACGACAGCATCGTAATGGCGCGCTTCACCCCCGACGATCAATGCACCAACGATCTCGGAACGCTCCACGGCGGGGTCGCCGCCGCCGCCGCACTCGAGGTCGGACTGACCTGGCTACGGATGATCTACGGAGAGGCATTGGCCTCATCGATCCGAATCAACCTGCTCCGTGCCGCACCGCTCAACGAGCTGCTCCAGATCGATGCCACGCCCATCCACACCGGCCGAAGCATCGCTGTCACGTGCGTCACCAGCCGCAACCGGGCCGGCAAGCCCACCATCGTCGCCACTGTCACCGGCGTCCCGCGGACCGCAGATTCCCCGAAGGATTGAGCAGCCCAACCTCAGCACGCACGTTCCGCTGAGGTTCGGCGCTTCCAACCCACCGATCGGAGCTGCCTCACGCGCGGCTCTCCGGGCGATCGAAAGGTGCGTCAATCTCGTCGCGCAGTCTGGTAGACAACGGTGTTCTTGGGCCGCCACCCGTCGTGCGACGTCGTCCTTTCGAGCATGAGCGTCTCCCGCCGGCACGCTCGGCTCGTCTTTCGCGACGGGCGATGGGTGCTCCAAGACCTCGGGTCCACTAACGGCACCGAGGTCAACGGCATCGACGTCGGCCGGTGCGAGCTTCGCCCCGGGGATGAAGTAATACTCGGCGACGAGCGCCTGCGGATCGACTGACACGAGCCCCGGCTCGCGTGTTGCTCGTTCTGGCCTGGCACGCCCCCGCCCGTATCAGCCGACGAGGATGAGGGGCGGGAGACACTCGCCCCGCGCGACCGCACGGGCGGTGACCAGAGCGTCCGCAAACCAACGTCTAACGGACGCCGCCGCGAGGCGCCGGTGACTGTTTCAGGAGCGCAGCGCCGCCATCGGCGTGATCCTGGCGGCGCGGATCGCCGGGTAGCAGCCGGCGAGTATTCCGACGGCGACGCCGAGGAACGGGGCGGCAAGCACGAGCGTGGTGTTCATCACCGGCGTCCAGTGGTTGCCCGACGCGATCGCGGCGGTCGCGAGCACCCCGATCGAGGTGCCGAGGATCCCGCCCAGCATGCCGACTCCGGCCGCCTCAAGCACGATCAGCCGGGCGATCTCGAGCCGGCTATAGCCGACCGCGCGACGCAGTCCGATCTCTGACCGGCGCTGCGCTACCGACATGATCGTGACCGCCGCGATCGCCAGGAATCCGATCCCGAGGCCCGCGAGGCTCAGCACGCTCAACAGCGTCGAAAGCGGGGCCTGCACCTGGGAGCGCAGCGTCGTCGGGTTGGGCGGCACCTCGGCGGTGACCTGGCCGGGCTGGTATGGATCGAGCTCGGCAGGGCCCTGGCGGCCGATCAGCTGCGCTGCGCCCGGCGCGGTCCGTGCGATCACACGCCGTGGGTCCCGGTTGCCGGCGATCACGCCGGCCACGTACGGCGGCACGATCACCCCGAGCAGCGCCTGGGACTCCTGCTGGGAGCTCGACACGATCCCGACCACCGTCAACACGATCCCTGAGACGTTGATCGCCGGGTTGCCCAGCGATGAGCTGATCCCCAGCTGCGATGCCGCCGCGGAACCGAGCAGCGCGACCATCTGATGGTGCAGGTCGGCGCCGATGTCGTAGAACCGCCCCGACGACAGCACCGCCCCGATCGCCGCCAGCGCCGACGGAGACATCGCCGTGACCGACAGCTGCGTCTGCGAGGGCCCGCTCGCCGTCGGGCCGACCGCAACCGGTAGCGGCTGCTGGTGATCGAGATCCCACACCAACCCGGCGCGGGTGACGCCGCCCAGCCGCGCCAGCCGTGCCACGTCGGTCTCCGACAGCGTCGAGGGCCCCTGGAACTCGACCGTCGTCGCGCGCAGCTCGTTAAACGATGCCGAGACCGCGTTGGAAGCGCTCTCGGTCAGGCCGTTGGTGGTCGTGAACGCGCCGACCGCGACGACCGTCCCGAGCGCGCACAACAGCGTCCGCATCGGCTGGCGCACGATCGACGTCGCTGCCTCCACGAGCGCCGAGCGCAGGCCGCTCACCGTTGCCCGCCGCCCGGCAGCGTCTCCGCGTCCAGGAACGCTCCCGCGCCCTCGGACACGGCCCCGTCGCGGACGCTCAACAGCCGCGGCAGCGTTCGCGCGATCCCCATGTCGTGGGTGACTATCACCACCGCGACGTCCTTCGCCTGGTTGTCGATCAGCGTCTGCAGCACCTCGTTGCTGGTGCGCTCGTCGAGGTTGCCAGTCGGCTCGTCGCACAGCAGCACCCCTGGCCGCTGCGCCAGCGCCCGCGCGATCGCCACCCGCTGGCACTCGCCGCCGGACATCTCGCCCGGCAGGAACCGCCGCCGGTGCGACACCCCGACCTGTCCGAGCGCCTCGATGGCGCGTTCGCGCCGCTCGCTGGGCGCCAGCCGACGCGGCCGCAACCCAAGCTCGACGTTCTCCTGCGCACTCAGCGACGGCAGCAGGAACGACTGCTGGAACACGAACCCGAAGAACCGAGCCCGCAGGGCGGTCTGCTCGCGGTCGCTCAACCGTCCGACGCGCTGGCCGTCGATCCGATAGTCACCGCTCGTCGGCAGGTCGAGCAGCCCCAGAAGGTTCAGCAGCGTCGACTTCCCCGATCCCGAGCGCCCGATTATCCCGAGCACCTCGCCGGGCGCTACCGAGAAGGAGGCGTCGCGCAGGGCGTGCACCGGCGGCGAGCCCGGATACATCCGCCCGACACCGGTCAGCGTCAACAGCTCCGCCTGCGAAGGCCCTCGCGCGGCGCTCATCCCGAGCCGCCCAGGCCGATCACGACCTGGTCGCCGGCCTGCAGACCACCATCGACCGGCCGCACGACCTCGCGACCCGCGAACGCGAGCCCCGCCTGGACGGGCACCGACACCTGCCGTGAGCCGTGCAGCACCGTGACCGACGACGCGCCGGAGGCCGCGGTGATCACCGCCGACACCGGCACGACCCACTGCAGCCCCCCCGCCTGACCGGTCTGGACGTGCAGCGCCATATTCTGCCCGACATAGGGCGCCGCCGCGGCCGGTTTTACGGGCGTCAACGTCAGCTTCGAACCCGGGCCGCCGCCTGGCGCGCCGCCCGGTCGCTTCGCGCTCAGCCGGATCGCAAACGACCCGTCGCTCAGATCAGACGTCGCCCGTCCGGTCGCGCCGATCTTCAGCAGGCTCGCCGTGTTCACATCGGTCGAAGCCTGAAACGACAACCGGCCCGATCCGAGCCTGGCCAGTGGCTTGCCGCTCGCGATCGTCTGGCCCAGATGCGCGACTGACACCACGGTCACCCGCAGCGACGGCGTGAGCATCACCTCCCCCAACGGGACCGTCGCATACTGCTTGGGCCGGGCCGTATGCTTGGCGCCCGAGCCGCCCACCGGACCCGCCGCGGTCACCGGCGCATAGCCGGCCCGCTGATACAGGTCGGCGACCGCCGCCGCCGTCCCGGCCCCGTAGGTGCCTGCCGTGTCGGACCCGATCGAGAACCCGGTCGCCTCAAGCGCCGCCTGCAGCTCGGTGACCTCGACGCCGGTGCTGCCATAGCTCATCGTCGAGTACGCCGGGATCTGGCCCCGCAACACGAACACCGGCCGCCCCGCGACCGCGGCGATCAAGCTTCCGTCATCGACCTGCGCGCCGGGAGCGATCGCGTAGCTCAGTTGCCCGAGACTGCCAATCTTGGTCGTGACCCGCTTGGGGCGTTTGCGGATCGCCTCGCCGATCATGTTCGCCGCCTGCTCTGAGCTGAGGGTGGGAAAGTGGTCATACATTTTCGTCGGCGCGATCATCGGGGTCCGCACCAGCGGCATGTAAATCGTGGTGATGTGGACGCCGTCACCGATGATCTCGGCGCCGATCGAGTGTGAGAACGCATCGAGGGCGGCCTTGGAGGCGAGGTAGGCGGCGAACCTCGGCGTGTTCGTCTGCAGGCCCATCGTCGAGATGTTGATGATGTGACCGGTCTCGCGCTCGCGCATGCCCGGGAGCAGGTCGAGGATCAGCTTGACGGGGCCGAAGTAGTTCAACTGCATCGTGCGCTGGTAGTCGTGGAAGCGGTCGTAGGAACGCTCGATCG
>PMOY01000185.1 GCA_003165655.1 Solirubrobacterales bacterium | reverse complement strand
GCGGACATCACCGGGCAGGCGATTCTCCACGTCCTCTACGAGCAGCTGATGAAGCATCATGAGCGTGTCGATCGCTACGAAGAGTGGTTTACGACCGACCTGCTCCGAGACGATCATGGGCACTGCGTCGGCGCGATCTGCCGCAATCTCCGCGACGGCCGGCTCCAGGTATTCGACGCGAAGTCCGTGATTCTCGCCTCCGGCGGCGCCGGCCAGGCGTTCAAGCCGACGACCAATGGCCTGATCGTCACCGGCGACGGGATCGCCCAGGCGTTCCGCATCGGCGCCAAGCTGATGGACATGGAGATGGTCCAGTACCACCCGACCACGCTCGCCGAGAACGGCTTCCTGATCACGGAGGGCGCCCGCGGGGAGGGAGCATGGCTGCTCAACGCCGCCGGTGAGCGGTTCATGGAGAGGTACGCGCCGAACAAGCTGGATCTGGCCTCGCGCGACGTCGTCTCGCGCGCAGAGCAGACCGAGATCAACGAGGGCCGTGGCTTCCCCGACGGCACCGTCGCCCTCGACATCACGAAGGTGCCGCGCAAGCGCACGCTCGAGGCCCTACGCGAAATCGTCAACATCGGGCGGGACTTCGCCGGCGTCGACATCACCCGCGAGCCGATCCACATCCGACCAGGGATGCACTACATGATGGGCGGCGTCAAGACCGACTCGTTCGGAGAGACGAACGTCCCGGGCCTGTACGCGGCCGGTGAGGTTGCCTGCGTCTCGGTCCACGGCGGCAACCGGCTCGGCGCCAACTCGCTGCTCGACACCCTGATCTTCGGTCGCCGCGCCGGCGAGCACGCCGCGGCCCGCGCCAAGGGGATGCCGATGCCGTCAACCCCCGGATCGAAGCTCGCCGACGTCGAGGCCCGAATCGTGGCGATCATCGCCCGACCCAGCGGTGGCCGTCGCATCGCGGCGATCAAGGACGAGCTCGGGACGACGATGAACCGCTACTGCGCCGTCTTCCGCGACGCTGACGGGCTCGCCGAGGCGCACGAGATCATCCGCCGGCTCAAGGAAGAGGCCCCGAAGGCTTCGATCGACGACCGTGGCTCGGTCTTCAACCAGGACGTGATCGCGGCAATCGAGCTGGGCTACATGCTCGACGTGGCGGAGGGGATCCTGGTCGCCGCCCAGGAGCGCAAGGAGTCGCGCGGCGCGCAGTTCCGTACCGATTTCCCCGAGCGCAACGACGCTCAGTGGCTCAAGCACATCGACGTGTCCGTCAACGGCGGCGACGTCCCAAAGGTGGAGTTCTCCCCGGTGACGATCACCCGGTGGCAACCGCAGGAAAGGACTTATTAGGCCCCGATGCCCGATTACACGCTGAGGATCCGCCGCTACAACCCCGAGTCGGGCGAGGCCGCCTACTGGGAGGACCATACCGTCCAGATGAAGTCCCACAGCTCGGTGCTCGAGGCGATCCTCGAGGTGAAGGCGAAGCAGGACGGGTCGATCGGGATCCGCTGCTCGTGCCGGGCGGCGATCTGCGGCTCGTGCGGCGTGCGGATCAACGGGAAGCCCGGACTCGCGTGCAACACGCACCTGCAGACAGCCGCGGCCCGCGGCGCCGAGGGGACGCCGATCACCGTCGAGCCGATGGGGAACATGCCGGTGATCCGCGACCTGATCGTCGACATGGACGCGGTGCACTGGAAGAAGATCCGCCGGGTCACGCCGTGGCTGATCAATAAGGAGCCGATTCCCGAGCGGGAGTACATCGTCCCCCACGAGAACATGGTCGACGTCACCCAGTCGATGGCNNTGCATCCAGTGCGGCGCCTGCGTCTCGGACTGCCTCTCGATGGAGGTCGATCCGGGCTTCATCGGCCCCGCCGCGCTGGCCAAGGCCTACCGGTTCGTCGGCGATCCTCGCGACGCGGAGCACTACGAAAGGCTCAAGGACCTGTCGGAGGACGAGCACGGAATCTATGACTGCACCCACTGCTTCAACTGCATCGACGCCTGCCCGAAGGGGGTGGCGCCGATGAGCCAGATCATGCGCCTGCGCCGCGTTGCCGGCTCCGATTTCGAGATCGAGGACCGCAACAACGGTCACCGCCACGAGCGGGCGTTCGTCAAGAACATCAAGCGCAACGGGCTTCTCCATGAGGCGGACCTGCTTCCGGACTCCTATGGCGGGAAGCTGCACCCGCGGGCCGTGCCCGAGCTGATGCAGTCGCTCCCGACGGTCATGAAGGCGGTGGCGCGGGGAAAGGTGACGCCCGCGAAGGCCCTGCTGCACGAGCACAAGGCGCCCCCCGAGGTGAAGCAGATCTTCAAGACGATCGAGGCTCGGCCGAAACGCGAGGAGCTGAACCTCTACGTGTCAGGCTACGAGGACGCCGAGGACAACCTCGACGTGGCGCACGTGCCGCACACCGACGAGCCGACGCCACTGGCCCCAACCTACCCCGTTCCGGAGCCTCCGACTGAAAGCGAGTCCGAATGAAGGTCGCCTACTGGCCCGGGTGCGTCAGCCGCGGGTTCACCCCCGAGCTGCACGGATCGATGGCCAAGGTCGCGCCGCTGCTCGACCTCGAGCTNNGACGGCGAGCTGATGATGAACATCTGCTCGACCTGCCAGGGCGCGCAGTCCGAGTGCCAGGAGCGCCTCGACGCCAACACCGAATACCGCGAGCACGTCAATTCCACGCTGGGAAGTGAGGGCCTCCGCTACGAGCGTGGCCTGATGAACAAGAACTTCCTCTGGCTGCTGGTCGAGGAGATCGGTCTCGACACGCTCCGATCGAAGGTCAAGCGGCCGCTCACGAACCTGCGGGTCGGCCCGTTCTACGGCTGTTACATCGTGCGACCCGCCGACCGCCTCGGCGTCGATGCCGAGCACCCCCGCGACCGCTACCTGCACATGGTCATCGACGCGCTCGGCGGCACAGTGATCGACTATGCCGGCGTGTACAAGTGCTGCGGGTTTCCGATCGTGACGATGAACAAGCAGGCGTCGTTGACGATGGCGGGGCGCCATCTCGGCGACGCGATCGACGCCGAGGCCGACTGTCTCGTCGTTCCCTGCCCTCTCTGCCACCTGAATCTCGACCTCCAGCAGCCCGCTGCCCAGAAGGTCGTGGCCCGAGAGCTCGGGATGCCCGTCCTCCACCTCCCCCAGCTGGTCGGCCTCGCACTCGGACTCGAGCCCAAGGAACTCGGAATGGGCAAGCACGTCGTGCGTCCGACCGCGGTGATCGACTGGACCGCGTCGGTGGTGGCCGCCGCCGCGTGAACGTCCAGGGCCCCTGGTTGGCGCCCGGGGACTCCTTGGGCGTGGAAACGGGTTGGCGCCCCTGAACGAAAAAGGGCGGGGCCCGCGGGCCCCACCCTTCGTATACCCCATTGCCGTCCCGAAACTCACCAGTGATCATGACGGCTGGCGAGCCTGCCGTCGTCCCCTGGTGGGGGTGATCATCGGGTGAGGACGCGACGCGCTACGGGTGATTAAGTCCTCACCCTTCTTGTCCCAGATGCCGATACCATGTCCAGTCAGTTGGTTCCGGGGAGCGCCCAACAGACACAGATATGGTCAGCCGCCCCCCGATTACCGTCGTCCTCGCCCGATTCGAAGACCTCGTAAGCCGTGGCCTGGGGGCTTTGCTCGACGAGGACGGCAGCCTGCAGCTGGTCGCCGTCGACGTTCCGCACGAGGAGCTGCCGGTGGCGCTCACGACCTACACGCCGCGGGTGGCGATCCTCAACTTTGGCTCGCTGCGCAGCGCGGGCGAGGTCAGGGACCTCCACCACGCCCACCCGAGCACCCATCTCGTCGTCCTCGGGAACCGACCGACGCCGGCCGAGTCGAGCCAGATGCTCTCGTTTGGCGCGACCGCGTGTCTGGCCAAGACGACTGAGGGGCGCGACGTGCTGAATGCGATCCACCTCGCGTCGCGTGGCCTGCATGTCCTGCCGACAACTCGGTCCGGGCGAGCCTCCGAGGCCGCAGAGCGGCCGCTGGCGGGACCCGAGCTGCTGACCCCCCGCGAGGCAGACGTCCTCGACCTCCTCCAGCGTGGGCGGTCGAACGCCGAGATCGCCGCGAGCCTCCACGTCAGCGTCGAGACGGTGCGCACCCACGCACGTCACATCTACCGTAAGCTCGGCGTCAGGACGCGGCG
>PMOY01000404.1 GCA_003165655.1 Solirubrobacterales bacterium | reverse complement strand
AGGTCCTCGATCAGCTTCTGCATCCGCTCGGCGGCCGAGTTGGCCCGCTGAAGGTAATCGCGCCCCTGATCGGACAAACGGTCTGCCTCGGTCACCGTCAGCTGCTCGGTGAAGGTGCGAACCTTGCGCAGTGGTTCCTGGAGATCGTGGGAGGCGATCGAGGCGAATTGCTCGAGCTCCGCGTTCGATCGTGCGAGCTCGCGCGCGCGGTGCTCGAGCGTCTCATTTGTCGTCGCGAGCAACCCGTTCACGAGCTCGAGCCGAGCATTGGCCTCGTGAACCTGATCGGCGGCTCGGAGCAGGCGCCTGCCGAGCGCGAGCGCCGCGATTCCAAACAGCGCGAATGCCGCGAGGATCATCCACGGTACCCATTTCCGCAGCCCCGAGATGCTCGCGAACAGCGGGCCGTTGGGTGCCGCCAGCACGATCCGCCAGGTCGAGCTCGAGAGCGAGACCTGGTCGTAGTGCTGGCCGTCCAGGTCAGCGTTGGAGTGCCCCAAGGCCTTCACCTGGGCCGGTGTGCCGAACGCCCGACCGACCTGGATCGCAGGGTTCGTCGAGGCGAGCACGGTGTCGTCTCCATCGAGCAGGTAGTTGCGCGCACCCGCGACTCCCGGGATCTTGAGCAGGTCCGCGGTGAGGAAGCTGCTGAGCGCACCCGGTCTGAAGGCGCTGAGCAGCGTCCGCGCGCCGTAGCGCGTCGGGAAGGCGACAGCGAACTCGATCGCTCCCCCCTTCCCGTATGGGATCAAATTTCCCAGCCCGTATGGGTGCCCGGCGCGGATCAGCGCCAGCGCGGCCGAGTGCGCGAGCTCAGCTTTCGCCTGCGCCGTGAAGCCGGTGGAGTGGGCGATCACGTGTGCGCCCCCGTCGAGCAGCACCACGTAGGCGTCCGTGGCTCGGGCGCGGTCCATCGTGCGTGCACTGACGGTCCGCGTGCCATACGTGCGCCCGTCCTGCGGGGTCGCCTGCTGCACTGACTGGAACAGGCTGTCGATCAGTGCCGCGGCGAGCACGGCGCGCTCGTGCACGCGGGCCTCCAGGTCGCGCTTGGATTTCGCCTGGGTGCTCGACAGCTCGGTCGCGAAGACCGCGAGTAGAGCGAGGATGACGAGCGCCGCAACAACAAGCACGGGACCTGCCTCTCGCCTTCTCACGCTCCGTCTCCTCAGTCTCGGGATGTCTTGGCTCCCGCTGCCTCGGAGTCGGTATCGGCGCCAACCGACGAAAGCCTTATACCCAACCTTTGGCTTGGTCCGCGCAACTCGGCATGTGTCTCATTCGATCCCCAGCCTGTCGAGCAGGCGCTCGTCAGCTCGCCAGTGGCGTCGTACGCGCACCGACAGCTCGAGATGCACCCGCGAGCCGAGCTCGTGCTCGAGCGCCCTGCGGGCGGCCGTCCCGATCGCCTTCACCATTCTCCCCCCCGCCCCGATCAGGATCCCCTTCTGGGACTCCGTCTCGACCAGGACGATCGCCACGACGGCGATCAGGTCCTCGCGCCGCTGCTCGATCGCCTCGACCTCGACCTCGACGGCGTGGGGCACCTCCGCGCGTACGCGCGACAGCACTTGCTCGCGCACCAGCTCCGCCAGCCAGACCGACTCGGGCACGTCCGAGAGCTGACCCGGCGAGAAGAAGAAAGGACTTTCCGGCAACATCGACACGAGCCGCTCCACGAGCGGGCCCACGCCCGCGCCGGTCCGCGCCGACACAGGGAAGATCTCCTCGCCGACCTCGAGGTCGGCGACGGCCTGCAGCGCTGCCGCTGTCGTTGCACGGTCGCAGCGGTCGATCTTGTTCACGGCGACCACCACCGGCACCGATGCTCCCCGGAGGAGATTCGCGATGAAGCGATCCCCGGGCCCGATCCCCTGCTCGACGTTGACGACGAGCAGGCAGCCGTCGGCGTCCTCGAGCTCGCGCTCGACGCGACGCTGCATCCGCCCGGTAAGCGCGTCGCGCGGACGCTGGACGCCGGGGAGGTCGATGAGCACGAGCTGCCAGTCCTCGGCCGTCGCGACGCCCCGGATCGCGCGGCGGGTCGTCTGCGGCTTATCTGAGACGATCGCGACCTTGGCGCCGACGATCGCGTTCGTGAGCGTCGACTTGCCGACGTTCGGACGGCCGGCGAGCGCGATGAAGCCAGAGCGGGTGGTCCTCGGTCCGGTCCGGCCGGCCACTCCCGACGGCTCGGGCTTCGCCGTCACCTGATCCACCTGATCAGCTCCGCCTGCAACGCAAGCATCTCGCCGCCGTCGGTCTCGTGGTCCATCCCGGTCAGATGCAGCACCCCGTGAACGACCGCCTCGCGAACGTCGGAGGCCTGCGGCGGACAGATGATGACGTCGCCGAGCTCGCGCGGGCCCGCGGCGGCGCCGTCCTCATCGACCGGGAAAGAGAGCACGTCGGTCGGTTGGTCCGAGCCGCGGTGCCGGCAGTTGAGCTCGCGGATGCGCGACTCGTCGACGAGCTCGACGGCCACGTGCCCCTCCTCGATTCCGGCTGAGGCGAGCGCCAGCGCGCACAGCTGCTCGACCTCGTGTGCGGTGAGGCCGTCGTGGCGTCCGGAGGCGACGCCGATGACCTCGATCTCGAGCGTCACGCCCGCTTGCGAGGCCTGAGCTCAGGCGCGGAGCGTTGCGCGTGTTCGTTGTACGCGGCGACGATCCGGCGCACCAGCTTGTGCCGGACCACGTCCTCCTCGCCGAAGCGGACGAACTCGATCCCCTCGACGTCCTCGAGGATCTCGCTGATCACCACCAGCCCCGAGTCCTGCTCGCGGGGCAGGTCGATCTGCGTGATATCGCCGGTCACCACTACCCGCGAGTTGAAGCCGAGCCGGGTCAGGAACATCTTCATCTGCTCGGGGCTCGTGTTCTGCGCCTCGTCGAGGATGATGAAGCTGTCGTTGAGCGTGTTATGGGTGACCAGATAGTCGTCGGTGACGTAGAGCGAATCGGCTGCCGCGACCTGGATGCACACCGTCTCCATCTCTCCGACCGGCTCGATCGCGTCGACAAAGCGCATCGGCCGTCCGCCCCCGGAGCGGTTGTACAGATCCTGCTTGCGCCTGAGTCGGAACGGCTCGAGACCCACCGGGAGGCAAAGATCCATCACGAAGGCATCGTGCCGGTGGTGAACCGGTCGGCCGCCGGCCAGTCCGGGAGCTCGCCCGAGAGCTACCCGCCGCCGCGCATAGGCGATGCCACCGAGCGAGCGGACGAGGTAGGCGACATGGTCGCGCAGCCGCTCTGAGCAGGTCGTGTATTGGATCCGGCAGGTCCGGCCTTTCTGTGAGACGGGCCCGCCGTCGCTGTCCAGGAGCCCCTGAAGCAGCGCGACCCGGACCGCGGCCGAGTTGTGGAGGTACACCTCGGGCACGAACTTCGTGTGCGACCTGGTCCCGGCGAGCCCCAGCTCACGGAGCCCGGTGGTCACCGGATTGGCGACGATTACCCCGCCGCGATGTCCCTCCACGTGACGGAGCACGTAATCGACGCCGCCCTTGCGCCGAAGTTCGATCCCGTCGAGCGAGGACTCGAGGGCGCTCGCCAGTTCGGGATCGGCGGTGGCGAAGGTGGGTGTCGTCGTGGTGGTAAGGCATCCGTCACCCAGCAGGAGGCCGAGCGCGTAGGGGTCGATGGGAACATCCCGCGCCGGAAACTCAGCCGGTGCCGAGAGGATGGGTAGGGCAAACCGGCGCTGGCGCATCCGGCGTAGGCGACCCATCATCTGCCGCGTCTCAAGGACACGTCCGGGCTTCCCCCGGCGAAGGTCCTCGGGCGTGGAGACGTGCCACAGATGCTCAGAGCAGCAGAGAGTCGAGGCGCCGTCCTGAGTGCGCAACCGGAAGACGGCCTTGCGACCTTGCGGGTAGACACCGATCACCGGCGTCGGGTGACCGTTACACCCGATCACCAGATCGCCGACGCGCAGGGTCCCGATCGGGCGGAACCCGGATGGAGTCAGGACCCCGCAGGAGAGCGGCTGGGCGCGCCCGCGCATGAACGCCAGCGGCGCCACCTCGATCACGCCGCGCTCGAGGTGCTGGGAGACCCGCTCGGGCTCGAGCATGTCGTGCAGAGCGTCGAACAGCGGGCGCAGGTAAGGATCGACCTTCGCCATCAGATCTCCGGGCAGGAAGCCGAGGCGCTCGCCGGCCTCGACCGCGGGACGCGTGAGGATGATCCGGTTGACCTCTCGCCGGCTGAGCGCAGCGGCGGCGAGCGCCACGGCGAGGAAGGTCTTGCCCGTGCCTGCCGGGCCGATCCCGAAGGTGATCGTGTTGTGCCTGATCGAGTCGACGTAGCGCTTCTGGTTGACCGTCTTCGGCGCCACCTTGGTTGCCCGGTGTCGCCACACCACATCCTCGAGGATGTTCGCGGGCGACTCGTGCTGATCGAGCGCCTGCGTGACCGCCTCGATCGTCCCCGGCGCAATCTCGTGTCCCTGGGCGATCAGATCCGACAGCTCGCGGATGACCGCGGCGCCAGCCTCCACGGCGGTGTCATCCCCTTCGAGGGTGAGCACGTTCCCGCGCAGGTACACCGCGCATTCGAGGTGTCCCTCGAGTGCGCGAAGAACAGCATCCTCGCTGCCGGCGAGCTCTGCTGCGATTGCGTTGTCGAGCTCGATTCTGCTACGCACGCGAGCCCCTCAACACCTCCCGCACGCGTCCGGAGACGCGCTTGCCGTCCGCGCGGCCGTCGACCTTGGCCATCACCGCCTTCATCACCTGACCCATGTCCTTGGGCTCGGTCGCTCCCGTCTCCTCGATTGCAGCGCTCACCAGCACGTCGAGCTCTGCGTCGGGCAGCTCGGCCGGCAGGTAGCCGTCGATCAGCTCCGCCTCGGACTCCTCCTGCTCGGCGAGCTCCGGCCGGCCGCCGTGGCGGAACTGCTCGGCCGCTTCGAGTCGGCGCTTACGTTCGCGGCGCAAGACGGCGATCTCGTCCGAGCTTCCGTCCTTGGCCGCCTTCTGGAGCTCGGACAGCACCATCCGCAGCGCGCCGACCCGTTCCTTCTCGCGGGCCTTCATCGCGCTCGTGATATCCGTACGAACCTGATCGATCACCGTCATCGCCGTACTCAAGGATACGCCGCCCCCACGACATGTCTGTCGGGTCTTCCGTCGGTCGGGCAGGACGGGGGGTTCAGAGCTCGCGGCCTGCCGGGCGACACCGGATCCCATCCGCATGCAGCTCCTCGCAGACGACGTCCACGAGCTCGCCGCGGGCCGCCGCCCCGGGAGGCAGGTAGCAGCGGGTGTAGTCGGTGCTGTAGCCCGACACCTGGGTGTCCGCGAGCTTATCCGCGAGCACGCGCTCGACGCGCCCGAGCTTGGCCGTGCGGTGCTGGCGCGAACGGACCTCCGAGCGACCGCGGAGCTCGCGCGAGCGGCGCTTCTTCTCTTCCGGCGCCACCCGGTCGCCCAGCGCCTCGGCTGCGGTCCCTGGCCTCGGGGAGTAGGGGAACACGTGAACGCGGCTGATACCGGCTTCGTCGATCGTGTCCAGCGTGCGCTCGAACGCCGCGCCATCCTCGGTCGGGAAGCCCACGATCACGTCGGTGGTGACGTTCACGTGCGGCACCGCCGAGCGGAGCGCGACGATCATCCGCAGATAGTCCTCCGCCGTGTAGTGGCGGCCCATCGACTTCAGCACGTCGTCGTCGCCCGACTGCAGGGGCACGTGGAGGTGCGGGCACACCTTCGGCTCGCCCGCCAAGGCCTCGAGCAGCGAGTCCCTGACGTGGATGACCTCGAC
>PMOY01000260.1 GCA_003165655.1 Solirubrobacterales bacterium | reverse complement strand
CACGGGATCGTGATGGAGCGCGAGTACCTGGACAAGTTCGGCCGGCCCCTGCTCGGCGCCACGATCAAGCCCAAGCTCGGCCTGTCTGCCAAGAACTACGGGCGCGTCGTGTACGAGGCGCTTCGAGGTGGACTCGACTTCACCAAGGACGACGAGAACATCAACTCGCAGCCGTTTATGCGCTGGCGCGATCGCTACCTCTACTCGATCGAGGGCGTAGAACGGGCAGCGGCGTCCTCAGGTGAGGTCAAGGGTCACTACATGAACGTCACCGCCGCCGATATGGAAGGGATGTATGAGCGCGCCGAATTCGCCAAGGAGCTCGGCAGCGTGATCATCATGATGGACCTGACCGTCGGCTACACGGCGATGCAGTCGATGTCGAAGTGGGCGCGGCGCAACGGGCTGATCCTCCACCTTCACCGCGCCGGCCACGGCACGTACACGCGGCAGAAGACCCACGGCGTGTCGTTCCGCGTCATCGCCAAGTGGGTCCGCCTGCTCGGCGTCGACCACGTCCACGCCGGCACGGTCGTGGGCAAGCTCGAGGGCGACCCGCTGATGATCAGGGGCTACTACGACACGCTGCGCCTGGACCACATCCCCGAGAACCCGGAGACGGGTATCTACTTCGATCAGGATTGGATGTCGCTGCCGGGCGTGATGCCGGTCGCCTCGGGCGGCATCCATGCCGGCCAGATGCACCAGCTGCTCGAGTACCTCGGCGAGGACGTGGTGCTCCAGTTCGGTGGCGGCACGATCGGCCACCCGATGGGCGTCGCCGCGGGCGCGACCGCGAACCGCGTCGCCGTCGAGGCGATCATCCAGGCCCGCAACGAGGGCAAGGACTACTTCAACGAGGGTCCGGACATCCTCGAGAAGGCCGCCAAGGGCTGCCCCGAGCTGAACGCCGCCCTCCAGGTATGGAAGGACATCACCTTCAACTTCGAATCGACAGACACGCCCGACTACGTGGTTACCCCGACGGTCGGCTGAAACGGGAGGAAGACAGCTCATGCGAATCACTCAAGGAGCGTTCTCGTTCCTCCCCGACTTCACGGACGAGCAGATCGTGGCCCAGATCGCCTACTCACTCGACCACGGCTGGGCGATGAACGTCGAATACACCGACGACCCGCATCCGCGCAACTCCTACTGGGAGCTTTGGGGCGAGCCGATGTTCGACCTGCCGGTCGAGGAGGCCGAGCAGTTCATGCGCGAGGTGCGCGCCTGCCGCGAGGCGTTCCCGAACCACTACATCAAGGTGATCGCGTACGACGCCTCACTCGGACGCCAGACCACGGCGCTCAGCTTCATCGTCAACCGCCCGGCGGACGAGCCCGGCTTCCGCCTCAACCGGATCGAGTCCCACGACCGTACGATCCGCTACCAGATGCACTCGTACGCCACCGAGAAGCCGGTGGGCAGGCGCTACGGGAACGTCGCGGCGGCGAACGGCGCGAGCGCGGCGCCGTCGAGCGACGAGTCCGACGGCGACTGACCCCGGCGAGCTCTCAGATGCAGCAGTCAGCGGCGCACACGACGCCCGTGCCGACCAACGGCAGCGTCGAGCCGGAGCGACAGAAGGTCGAGCAGCTTCTTCGCGACGCCGAGATCGAGACGGTGCTCGGCCAGCTCGACCAGGATCTGGTCGCGCTGGCACCGGTGAAGACGCGGATCCGTGAGATCGCAGCCCTGCTATTGGTCGATCGGCTGCGTCGTGAGCTCGAGCTCACGTCCGCCCGGCCGACCCTCCACATGTCGTTCACGGGCAATCCGGGCACGGGCAAGACGACCGTCGCGATGCGGATTGCGGAGATCCTGCATCGCCTCGGCTACATCGAGCACAACAAGGTCATTGCCGTTACCCGCGACGACCTCGTCGGCCAGTACGTCGGCCATACCGCGCCGAAGACCAAGGAGGTGCTCAAGCGCGCCTACGGAGGCGTTCTCTTCATCGACGAGGCGTACTACCTCTACCGGCCCGCGAACGAGCGCGACTATGGCGTCGAGGCGATCGAGATCCTGCTCCAAGTAATGGAGAACGAGCGCGACCGACTCGTCGTCGTGCTCGCCGGCTACAAGGACCGGATGGACGACTTCTTCAGCCTCAACCCGGGGATGAGCTCGCGCGTCGCCCATCACATCGACTTTCCTGACTACACGGTCGACGAGCTGCTGGCGATCGCGACGATGATGGTGCGAGCCGAGGACTACGAGTTCGGGCCCGGCGCCGAGCAGGCGCTGCGCGCCTACCTCGAGCGTCGCATGCAGCGACCGCTCTTCGCCCACGCCCGGAGCGTCCGCAACGCGGTCGAGCGCGCGCGGCTGCGACACGCCAACCGCATCTACGAAGCAACGCTCGACGGATTGATGCCGACGCGCGAGGATCTCGTTCGGATCGAGCCCGAAGACATACTCAAGAGCAGCGTATTCGGACTCGACCGGCACGACGAGACCCCACCGAGCGCGGCGGGCGCTCAGGTCTGAGAGGAACGAGCCATGGCACGTCCCGTCATCCTTGGCGTCGTCGGCGACTCCGCGACCGGCAAGACGACCTTCACGCGAGGGCTCGTCCGTCTGCTCGGCGAAGACAACGTCACCCACGTCTGCACGGACGACTATCACCGCTATGACCGCGCACAGCGAGCCGAGCTGAACATCACGCCGCTCGATCCGGACTGCAACTACATGGACATCATGGCCCAGGACATCGCCCACCTGAGCCGCGGCGACGCGATCCTGAAGCCGGTCTACCGCCATACGGACGGCAGCTTCGATCCACCCGTGTACATCGACCCGGCCCGCTTCACGATCATCGAGGGTCTGCTCGGCTACTACACATCGGAGATGCGCGACTGCTACGACGTTCGCGTCTTCCTCAACCCTCCCGAGGAGATCCGGCGCCAGTGGAAGGTGCAGCGCGACTGCACGCGTCGGGGGTACACGACCGACCAGGTGCTCGCTGAGCTCGACCGGCGCGAGCCGGACTCCGAGGCCTTCATCCGACCGCAGCGGCGCTACGCGGACATCGTCGTCTCGTTCGCGCCCGGGAAGAGCGACGAGGCCAACGAGCTCGACGCTCAGCTCATCCTCGGTCCGGACCTGCCCCACCCCGACCTCTCCCCCCTCGTCTCGGGCGGTTCCGACGGTATCTCGATGGTCGATCAGGGACGCGACCGTCTGGTCGTGATTCCCGGCCTCATCGATCAAGAGCAGGCGGCGGGGATCGAGGAGGCGATCTGGCACCGGATGCACTTCGCCAGCCATTTGCGCGCGGGAAGGCTCGGGGAGTTCACGGTCGGCACCCAGCTGAACCGATCCGAGTCCCTCGCCCTCGTGCAGTTGCTTGTGCTGTATCACCTGGCCACGGCGACCGCCGCGCTCGCGCTCGGAGGCGCCGGCGCCCGAACGACGCATCGGCGCGAGCCGGCGTCGATCGCTGCCGTGCCGGCGCGAGAAGCGGCGTCGTGAGCGTCGGACTCCCGGAACAGGGCTCGTTCTCGGACGATCTCCGGAGCAGCGAGCTCGATCGTCTCTGCGTCGACACGATCCGCTGTCTGGCGATGGACGCCGTCGAGCAGGCCAACTCCGGCCATCCCGGGCTGCCGATGGCGATGGCGCCGGTCGCCCACCTCTTGTACACGCGCGTGCTCCGACACAATCCGTCCGATCCCGACTGGCCGGACCGGGACCGCTTCGTGCTCTCGGCGGGACACGGCTCGATGCTGCTCTACAGCATCCTTCACCTGACCGGCTACGACCTGCCGCTGTCCGAGCTCGAGCGCTTCCGCCAGTGGGGATCCCGTACCCCAGGCCACCCGGAGCGAGTGTTCGGCCACGTGCTCACGCCGGGCGTCGAGACGACGACGGGCCCACTCGGTCAGGGCTTCGCGAACGGCGTCGGGATGGCGATGGCCGAGCGCTTCCTGCGCCAGCGTTACGGCGCCGAGGTGATGGACCACCGCGTCTTCTCGATCTGCTCGGATGGGGATCTCATGGAGGGCGTCAGCGCCGAGGCCGCTTCACTGGCCGGCCACCTGGGACTGGGCCGGCTCGTCTACCTGTACGACGACAATGGCATCACGATCGACGGCACGACCGCGCTGAGCTTCGCCTCGGAGGATGTGGAAGCGCGCTTCCGGGCCTATGGATGGCATACCCTCGCGGTGCAGGACGTGAACGACCTCGACGAGCTGCAGGCCGCCGTCGATGCCGCGATCGCGGAGGAGGGGCGGCCGTCGTTGATCCGCGTGCGCTCGATCATCGGCTACCCGGCGCCGACCAAGCAAGGCACCTCCGGTGCCCATGGTTCGGCCTTGGGCAAGGATGAGGTGCGGGCGACGAAACAGGTGCTCGGTTGGGATCCCGACGGCCGCTTCGTCGTTCCCGCGGCCGTACGCGAGGCCTACGCACCGTGCCTCGAGCGGGGCGCGCTGCTCCAGGATGACTGGGAGGCTCGGTTCGCCGTTTGGAAGGCAGAGCACCCGGATCTCGCGGCCGAATGGGGGCGCGCGTGGGCCGGGCTGCCCGAGCCGGGACTCGACGCCGCGCTGCCGCGGTTCGATCCCGGGGACGCGCCCACGCTCGCCACTCGCGCCGCCGGGAGCAAGGCGATGACCGCGCTCGCGCCATTGCTGCCGACGATGGTGGGTGGCTCCGCCGACCTGGCCGGCTCGACCCTGGCGGTCCTGCCGGGCGAGGACTCCTTCAGCCGCGAAGCGTTCGGGCGAACCGTCCACTGGGGCGTCCGCGAGCACGCGATGGGCTCAGCGGTCAACGGTCTCGCGCTGCACGGGGGGATCGTGCGACCGTACGGCGGGACGTTCCTCGTCTTCTCCGATTACATGCGCCCCGCGATCCGCCTGTCGGCGCTGATGGGACTGCCCGTGATCTGGGTCTTCACCCACGACTCCGTCGGGTTGGGCGAGGACGGCCCGACCCACCAGCCGATCGAGCACTACGCCGCCCTGCGCGCGATCCCGGGACTGACCGTGATCCGGCCCGGCGACGCGAACGAGACGGCCCAGGCATGGCGCGTTGCGTGCGAGCCCGGTCGCGGTCCCGTCTGCCTGCTGTTGACCCGTCAGGGCCTTCCGGTCCTCCCCCCCGACGCCGTGGGCGACGGCCCGACGAAGGGCGCCTACGTGCTTGCCGAGGCTCCCGGCGACGCGGCCGACGCGATCGTCGTCGCGACCGGCTCGGAGGTCTCCGTGGCGCTGGCGGCTCAGCTGAAGCTGAGCGAGCAGGGCGTCTCGGTGCGCGTCGTCTCGATGCCGTCGTGGGAGCTGTTCGAGGAGCAGGACCGGGGCTACCAGGACGAGATACTGCCGCCAGGAACCCAGACCGTTTCGGTCGAAGCGGGTGTGTCGATGGGCTGGTCGCGCTGGGCGAACGCGAGCGTTGCGATCGACCGATTCGGAGCCTCGGCGCCCGGCGATGAGGTCATGGCGCAGCTGGGAATCACGCCGGACCACGTCGCGGCTACCGTCCACGAGACGCTGGTGCGCAAGGCCGACAAGAGCGCGTAAGGCGCTTCTTCGGCAACTTTTACCCGCACACGCCATCATCTGGCCATGGCGCGCGTTTTGGTAGTCGATGACGAGCCTGCCGTCAGGCGGGCGCTCGAGCGCGCGCTGCGACTCGAACACCACGACGTGTCCCTCGCCGCCGATGGCGAAGAGGCTCTCGATCTGCTCGCGGAGTCGCCTGTCGACGCGATGATCCTAGATGTCGCGATGCCGCGCCTCGACGGTCTGGAGGTGTGTCGCCGCCTGCGCAAGGCGGGTGACCGCACCCCGGTTCTCATGCTCACCGCTCGCGATGCGATCGAGGATCGGGTCACCGGACTCGACGTCGGCGCCGACGACTACCTGGTCAAGCCGTTCGCGCTGCGCGAGCTGCAGGCCCGACTCCGGGCGCTGCTCCGCCGGTCCGGCGACGGCCACGAGGGCGAGGTCCTGCGCTACGGCGACCTCGTCCTCGACCCGGTCGCGCACGAGGTCCACCGGGGAGAGCGCCGGATCGAGCTCTCGCGCACCGAGTTCCTGCTCCTCGAGCTGTTCATGCAGCACCCCCGCCAGGTGCTGACCCGGACGACGATCTTCGAGCGCGTGTGGGGGTACGACTTCGGGCCGACGTCGAATGCGCTCGGTGTCTACATGGGCTACCTGCGCCGCAAGACCGAGGAAGGCGATGAGCCGCGACTGCTCCACACGGTCCGCGGCGTGGGCTACGTGCTCCGGGACTGAGGGGGAGCGGTGCCGCTGCGTCGCCGACTTGCGTTCGTCGCCGCCGCAGCGGTCGGCGTGGCGATCGTGCTCGTGGCGGCGATCTGCTATTTCGAGGTCCGCCACCAGCTGCGGGGGCAGGTGGATGATGCGCTGACGGCGCAGGCGGCGGCAGTGCAGCAGGCCGGTATTCGCGCGATCGTCAGCCGCGACCTTCCCGCTATCCCGCCGAGCGCCGGCGGACCGGCGCCTTACGCCCAGATTGTGGCCGCAGACGGAGCCGTAGAGCCGGTAACGGGGACAAATGTCACGTTGCCGGTGACGGCGATGACGACGTCCGTCGCATCGGGCCGCGCCGGCAAGTACCTCTCCGACGTGGAGGTCGGCGGCAGCCATCTGCGCTTGATCACCGTCCCGGTCACGCTCCAGCTCGCAAACGGACAGACCACGACCGGCGCGGTCGAGCTCGCGCGCCCCCTTGGTCAGGTCGACAGCATCCTCTCGAACCTGCGGCTCATGCTCTTGATCCTCTGCGCCGCGGGAATCGCGCTTGCCGCGATGCTCGGCCGGCTCGCCGCCCGCCGCGTGCTGGCACCTTTGGGCGAGGTCGCCCAGGCTGCGGAGCACATCGGCGAGACCGAGGACCTGACGACGCGCATCCAGGTGCGCGCCGACGACGAGGTGGGTCAGCTCGCGACCCGCTTCAACGCGATGCTCGACCGGCTCGAGACCTCACGCGCCGCGGTTGACGAATCCGTGCGCGCTCAGCGCCAGCTCGTCGCCGACGCCTCGCACGAGCTCCGCACCCCGGTCACCAGCCTCCGCACGAACGTCGAGGTGCTGCTCCAGGGCGGCGCGCTCACCGACGAGGATCGCGAGCGGCTCCTGTCCGACGTGGTCGAGCAGAGCGAAGAGCTGAGCGCGCTCGTCGGCGACCTGATCGAGCTGGCGCGCGGCGACCAGCCGATCGAGGCCGCGGACGACGTCAGGCTCGACGGAATCGTCGAGGACGCTGTCGACCGCGCTCGCCGCAATGCCCCGGGGATCGTCTTCGACACCCGGCTCGAGCCCGTCGTCGTCGACGGCGTCCCCGAGCGCCTCTCGCGCGCGGTCAATAACCTGCTCGACAACGCCGCCCGGCACACGTACGCGGGAACGACCGTCGAGATTCGGGTCGACGCGACCGGCGTTCGCGTCCGCGACCACGGCGCTGGGGTTGATCCTGAGGATCTCCCCCACGTCTTCGACCGCTTCTATCGCGGGGTCAACGCGCGCGGCCGCCAGGGCTCCGGTCTCGGCCTGGCGATCGTCCGGCAGGTCGCCGAACAGCACGGTGGCTCGGTCATGGCGAGCAACGCGCCCGACGGTGGCGCGGTGTTCGAGATCCTCCTGCCGACGACGGCGCGAGCCCACTCCGAGCCGCCGCCGCAGCCGGCCTCGGCGCCTGCTTGAGGATCCGAGGCCGCGTCTGAGTCCCGGGCGGGCACCATCAGGCCAGAACTCCGCCACGGCCTTGTGCTCGCCACCACGTAGGCCGATACGCCCCAGATGGAGTACCGCCGCTCGGCAAGCCTCAGGCACCGTCAGTCCGCAGCCCGGCGCGGATGGGTGCTGTACGCCAAGCGTCTGTCCCGGCCCAGCGCCTCCTGGCGCCAGCTGCTGTTGCTGGTGACCGGCATCGTCGTGGCAACCGCGATGGTGACCATCGCGGAGATGGCGCGCGAGAACGCGGACCATCACCGTCGAGCGGAGGTGTTGGTCGAGACGATCAAGGCTTCGAGTCAGCAGCTCAACGCGATCAGAGCACAGGCCCTCGCTGATGCGCTGGCAGGCCGCGCCCGTCGTGTGCGACTGAGTCCCGCGCTCGTCGCGAGCGGCTTCGCCACGTGGGCACAGCTCAGCAGCGCACTCGAGGACCTGCGCTCACTCGAGCCCGACGCACAGACTGCGACCCTGCAGCGCGACGCACAGGCACTGTTCGTGCTCGGCCTGCAGACGCTTGCCGCCGCCAAGGGTCAGTTGCTCACGGTCGCGCTCCATGATGAGCAGGTCCGATTCAGCCCCGTGCTCAATCGATTGGACGACGACGCGCAGAGCGCATCGACACATGAGCGGGGCGTCGCCGACCGAGCCTCCGCGAACGCGCAGACCGCGTTCGTCGGGTCGCTCGCGTTCGGGCTGATCGCGCTGTTGATGATCAGCGCGCGTTTCGAGCGCCTCCGGCGAAAGGGTGCGGTCGAGGCCGAGCGGCATGCGATCGAGATCCGCAGCGAGGCGCGTCTGCGGGCGCTCGTCGAGCATTCGACTGACGTCGTGACGGTCATCGGAGCGGACCTTTTGGTGCGGTGGCAGGCCGCCTCGGTCAAGCGGGTCCTCGGCCATGACGCCGATGCGGTGATCGGACGGCCGCTGACGACGATCGTCCACCCCGATGACGTGTTGCTCGTCGAGCACTTCCTGACGGCGACGTTGGAGCGGCCGGGAAACCACACGCTCAGTGCACGGTTCAGCCATGCCGCGGGCGGGTGGCGAACGGTCGAGACCGTGGTCGATAACCGCGTCGATGATCCGGCGGTCCGGGGTCTCGTGCTCAGCCTGCGCGACGTCACCGAGCGCAAGGCGCTCGAGGACGAGTTGCGCCATCAAGCGTTCCACGACTCACTGACCGGGCTTGCGAACCGCGCCCTGTTCGAGGATCGGCTCTCGCACGCCCTTTCGATCGCGCACCGACGTGGACGCTCATTCGCGGTCATGTTCCTCGACCTCGACGATTTCAAGACGGTCAACGACAGCCTTGGGCACGCTCGCGGCGACGATTTGCTGAAAGCGGTGGCCCTGCGGATTCGCGCCATCCTGCGGCCCACGGACACCGCAGCGCGACTCGGTGGGGACGAGTTCGCGGTCCTCGTCGAGGCCGATGAGAGCGAGGCTCGGGTCCTCGCGCACCGGATCCTCGATGCGCTCGCATTCCCGTTCCTGATCGACAGCCGCGAGCTTGGGGTGACCGCTTCGATGGGACTGGCATTGTGGGCCGGCGCCACCGGCGACGAGGATTTGCTGCGCAACGCCGATATGGCGATGTACGCCGCCAAGGCCGACGGCAAGGCGTCAATTCGCGCGTTTGAGCCGAGCATGCACCGCCGGGTGCTGGAGCGTCTCGAGCTGACGGGAGAGCTGCGGGCCGCCGTCGACGCCGGACAGTTCGAGCTCGACTACCAGCCCATCGTGGAGCTCGAGTCCCGACGGATCGTTGGCGTCGAGGCACTCGTCCGCTGGCGGCATCCGACTCGCTCGCGTCTCGCGCCGGATCAGTTCATCGCTGTCGCGGAGGAGACGGGCTTGATCGTTGCGCTCGGTCTCTGGATCCTCCAGACGGCATGCGCTCAGGCTCGCCAGTGGCAATTGGCGTTCCCCGATCAGCCATTGCAGCTGAGCGTCAACGTGTCCACCCGCCAGCTCAGTGAGCCCGACTTCATCCGCACGGTGCGCGACGTGCTGCGCGCCACCGAGCTGCCCCCAGAGTCACTGGCGCTCGAGATCACCGAGGGCTTGCTGCTTGGCGACCGCGACGAGGTCTTGGCCCAGCTCGAGGGCCTCAAGGCGCTGGGACTACGGATCGCGGTGGACGACTTCGGGACCGGCTACTCATCGCTATCGCATCTGCGTCATTTCCCGATCGACATCCTGAAGATCGATAAATCGTTCGTCGACGGGATCGACCGTGACCCCGACAAGGCCAAGCTGGTCCACGGCATCATCAACCTCGGGGAGAGCCTGCTGCTCGACGTGATCGCAGAAGGCATCGAGCAGCCAGGTCAAGCCGATCAGTTCCGGGGCATGCGCCTGTCGCTGGCACAGGGCTTTCTCTTCTCCCCGCCGCTGCCCCCCGCGGAGATCGAGATCCTCCTCGCCTCCGCGAGGCAGCGCGCGGTGGCGCTGACACAGAGCATTTAGGTAGGGCTCGCGCGCCCTTACCTTAGGGTATGTAGAGATCGCGGAGCGCGGCCGCGAGCCTCTCGAAGATCACACGATCGTCCTCGTCGAAGGCCCGTTGGCGCCCATCTTCCACGTCGAGCGTCCCGACGACCTGTCCGGCGATGAGGACCGGCACGATCAGCTCGGAGCCCGTTGACTGCAGCGCCGCGAGGTAGCGTGGGTCGCTCGCGACATCGTTGGAGACCACCGTCGTTCGTGAATCGATCACCGCACTCGTCAGACCTCGATCCACGGGAAAGCGTGGATATGCGGGCGGCCCCGGGCCACTCCAGCCAAGGTTGACCACCCGGTCAGCCTCCACCCGGTAGATGCCGATCCAGCGCCGACGGGTCCTGAGGCGAATGAGATCCGCGATCCGGCGAGCGCGATCCGCCGGCCGGCCCTCGGCGCACGCCTCGCTACGTACGGCGTCGAAGAGCTCGTCATCCATCGCGGCCCCGCATTGTCGCCGAAACCAAGCGCACGGAGAAGCTTTTCTGACCTCGAGGTCCCTTGACCCTCGCCCGCGACCAGTCGCCGGCCCGTGCGGCGTCCTCCTGGTAGAACTTCCTGCACCGCGTCCGAGGAGCTACCCGATGACCGCCGCACCCACATCCGCACCCTTCATCACCGGTGTCGACCCAGCAGGAAACGCCCTCGACCTCCACCACCGCTGCACGACATGACGCTCGGTGAGGGTACGCCGGCTACGTCGCCGTCGCTGCTCGTGCGGCTCGGCATCTCGTGGCTGACGAACGCGCTCGTGCTCGCAGTCGTGGCGGCTGCGCTGCATCGCGTCGACGTGGCGAGCGCCGGTGCCCTGCTCGCGGCCGCCGCGGTGTTCGGAGTGCTCAATACGATGCTGAAGCCGCTCCTGCGGCTGGTGACGCTCCCGCTGGCGATCCTCACGTTGGGAGCGGCCTGGTTCTTCGTCTCATTGCTCATGCTCGTGATCACCAAGGCGATCGTCGGCGGCTTCCACATCCACGGCTTCTGGACCTTGGTCGCAGCGACCCTGATCATCTGGATCGTCAATCTCGTGCTGGACCTCACGCCCGGCCCGTGGCAGATCACTGGGCGCCGACGAAGGCTGAGACGGCGGCGTCAGCCGGAGTCACGATGACGCCCGGAGCACGTCGGCACGCATCGGCTGCAGAAAGCACCGCTCGCCGGAGGACTCCCCGTCCTCTCCGAGCGCCGCGAAGGCCTCGGCGAGCCTCGCCTCCCGTGCGTCGAAGAGCTTCGCTCGCTCTGGGTCGACGCTGACGAGTCGTGCGCGCAACGACGCCAGATCGGCGACGCACAATCGGACGTCGTACTTCACGGTGGTGACCCGATCGAGGCCCGCGAGCGTCGCCTCGGCGAGGGCTGCCTGAGCCGCTTCACGCACCTCGAGCTCGTCCTCGACCAGTCTCGTCAGCGCGAAGTAATCGCCCTCGGCCAGCGGTTCGGCGACGTAGACCACGCCGCCAGGGAGGAGCACGCGACGAGCTTCACGTAACGCCGGGATGAGATCGGCCGGTGGGACGTGGTGGAGCGTGCGCATGAATACCGCGACATCGAACGAGCCGTCATCGAACGGCAACTCTTGTGCGCGCCCGACGACATAGCGGGCGCCGCTCGGGCCGCCACGCGCCACCGCGGTCGCGAGCTGCGCCTGTGAGATCTCGAGCCCGACCACGTCAGCGCCGCGATCGGCGAGCTCGCGCACCAGGGCACCGCCACCACAGCCGATATCGAGCACACGCTTGCCACCTGGTCGCACCAAGCGCTCGAGCATCGCGATGTCAGCCGTCACGTCTCTACTCGCGCCGGCCGTGCTGGGTGACGAGGAACCCAACGGGAGCGCATGTCGCGCGCGCAGGAACGGGCATCGCCTCGAGGCGACGATGGAATGCGTGCGCTACACGCACCGCGTGCGCCTTGGCGAGCTCGGCTCGCTCGCCGACGAAGAGCTCGTCGACGGTCGTATGCCATAGCCACAGCCAGCGCTCGAAGTGCCCGCCCCGCAGACCCACCTGCGCATGCAACGCAGCGTGCGGCGCAAACGCGCCGCCGGCGTAGGACCGCGCACCGAGGAGGATCGTCTCCCAGAAGGACGCGATCTGCGGCACGTGGGCCTCGACGTCGAGCTTGGCGACGTCGACGAAGATCCAGCCGATGACGGGGTCAACGAGCGCGCGACCGTAAAAGGCGCGCACGAGCCGCTCGCAGTCGGTGCGATCCTCGATGTCATGGAGGTTGCTCACGCTCATGCCAAGAACTATGGCGGATGGGCCGCAGGGGCTTGACAATCGCGTGGAGCGCGCCTAGATCTCGAACGCGGTGCGTCCGCCGGAGCTGATGAGCTCCTGCAGCTGGGCGCGACCATCGCCGACGAGCGGTCCTCCGTGGGCGAGGAGGACATGCTCGAAGTCGAGATCGCGCAGCACGCGCGCGAAGACGTCGAGCAGCCGTCGTTTCGTCTCCGGCGGATCGTCCATGAGCGCGTCCGGGACGAAGCCGAGCGGGCCGGGGTCACCTGGCGGACCCGCGCGGACGACGCCGTCCGCGAACACGACGGCACCCCTGCCCGGAAGGTAGAGGGCCGTCTCGTCCGGACACAGGCCGCCGACCTCGCAGGCAACGACGCCTCCCGGGAGCCTGTCGCCAGGATCGAATCCGGTAACCGCCTCGCCGTGAGTGAATTCGTGGAGCCCGCTGCGGGCGCAGTACACCGGGCATGCGAACCGCTCCACGAAGGATCCGCTCGAGCGGTAGTGATGGCGGTTCGACAACACGATCGCCGTCGGTGGCGTCGGGCGCCCGGAGAACCACTCGAGCCCGGTGTCGGGTGGGATCAGCGGGTCGATGAGGATGCCACCGTCATCGAACCAGTACGACGAGACCTCGATCTCGATCCGCGGGTGGATCGCCGTCCAATGGATCACTCCGGGCAGAACCTCGCGCACGTGCCAACGGTACCGCGACCGAGGATCATCCCGATCGGGAACCAGATGATCGCGATGTCGAAGGCGTGGTAGGCGGTGGCGGCATTGTTGATGTCAGGATCGGGAACACGTAATGGAACGTGCTCGTGAGAGCGAACTGCAGACGATCGACGAAGATGTCGCTGCTCACCGCCCCGAGCACATGAGGCCGCGGGCACGTCGTCCACCCCGAACCTTCATCTTCGTTCTCGCACTCGCGATCGCCGTGGTGTGCGCGTGCAGCGGCTCGGGCAGGCGGACGAGCACGAACCGATCGGGAGGGCTGGCACCGTCCGTCAGCGCGCGTCCGGTGGGACCCGGGCCGGCCTACCGTCCGCCGGCGGTGTCGGCGGTCGTGGGCCGTCGGGCGACGATCGACGGCCTCCGCTGCCTCGCCTCCCCGGGCCCCCGATTCGGGATCCACCTCGAGCTGTTCGCTCATCGCTTCGTCGTGCACATCCCCGCGGGAATCGGCGTTGCGCCGCCCCAACGCATACGCGGCGTGTACGTCCTCGGCGGGAAGTGCTCGTACCCGCTGCGCACGCTCGAGCCGACCGGCGTCGTCCAGGTGCAGCGCGGAAACGTGCTCAGGCTCGGAGTTCTCTTCGCGGTCTGGGGACAGCGGCTCGACGCGCGCCGGCTGCTCAGCTTCAGAGGGTCGGTACTCGGGTTCGTCGACGGCCGGCGCTGGCGAGGGCCACTCGCGGAGATCCCGCTACGCCGTCACGCGGAGATCGTGCTCGAGGTGGACGGCGCGGTGGCGCCGCACCCGTCTTATGACTTCGCACCAGGCCTGTAACGGCGGCGAAGCTGCTCAGTCCCAGCGACGCCGGCCGACGCGGACGGTCAATCTCAGCGAAGCCGGTCAGTCCCAGCGACGCCGGCCGGCGCGCAGCGCCCGAAGCTCAGCCACGCCGCGGGACTCGGCGCGTGGCTCTTCGCCGCCGAAAGCACCGGGAAGCAGGCGCGCCGAGAGCCGCTGCTCGTACACGGCGCCAGTGCCGTCGAGGGCGACGCGCACCACTCGCGCGCCGCCGTGCGAGGCCACGCACTCGGCGAGGCGCGTGCCGCTGAACAGGACCGCCGCCCCGTCATCCACCGCGTAGCCGGGGGGGAGCTCCCCGCTCGCGACCGCCGTGCGGTACGTCTGCAGGCGCTCGACCTCGCCGCCGAGATGAACCGAAAGGCTGCCGGGAAGGAAGCCGAGGCCGGCGACCGCCTCCGGCGCTCCACCGCTCATGCTCACTCCACCTTCGAACCAGCACATCGCCCCGGCGCTCAGGCCGGCGAGCACAATCCCGCGCTCCCACGCCGTCCGCATCGCGGCGTCGATCCCGTGCTCGCGCCAGATCGCGAGCATGTTGCGCATCGAACCGCCACCGACGTAGATCGCGTCCTGGTCCAGGAGGCGCTCGATCGGGTCGATCCGATCGCGACCGAGGTGAAACAGGGAGATGGTGCTCGTCTCGCACGGCCATCCACCAAAGCGCTCGTAGAAGCGCGTCACCTGCTCGCGCGGATCGCCGCTCGCCGTGGGCAGGAAGCAGACCTTCGGGACCGGCTTCTCGGTCAGTGCGAGCACAAATTTGTCGAGCGCCGGGGCGCGCTCGTGCATTGTGAATCCGCCGCCGCCCATCGCCAGAACTCGCCGCGGGTCGCTTCGAGAAGGCATCACGTGCCAGGATGCCGCAATCGGATGTTCAGTGCACTGGAGTCGCGCGCGCGGGGCGGTCACGCGGCGATCGCCTGCCCCTCTCGGAGCGTTACCGGCGAGGCACCCAGGTAGCGTGCCGCCAGCGACCGCTCGACGATCGCGCCCTGCGCGTCCCTGCTCACGTGCACGGCCGAGGCGCGTGGGCGCGAGCTCACGACCTCGGACAGCTCACTACCGACGAAGTGCAGCGCGGCGCCGTCGGCGGCGCCGTAGCCGGGAACCATGCCTGCGGCGATCGCCTCGTGGAAGGCACAGCGCCTCTCAGCCTCCTCCTCGTAATGCACGGCGTTGCTCCACGGAAGGAAGCCGAGCCCCTCGATGCACCGCGCGGGGCCCTCATGGAACGCGCTCACCGAGTCCGCGAACCAGCACAGCGAGCCCGCCGAGCCACCGCACAGGACGACGCCCGCCTCCCACGCCTCGCGCAGCACGAGGTCGATCCCGTGCGCGCGCCACGTGCCCAGCAGCGACACCAGGCTGCCACCACCAACGTACACGAGGTCCTGCGCGAGCAGGTGGGCACGGGGATCGCCGACGCCGGTCTCCCGCCGGAACAGGGAGATGTGCGATGGCTCGCACCGCGAGGCTGGAAATGCGCGGTAGAACCGCACGACGTAATGGTCGGCGTCGCCGCTGGCGGTCGGTAGGAAGCAGACCCGCGGACGCTCGATGCCGGTGAGCGCGAGCACGTGGTCGTCGAGCAGGGTATTGCCCCACTCCATCGAGAAACCGCCCCCGCCGAACGCCACGATTTGAGGAGGACGCATGCTCATAGCAGGGAAAGTAGACCCGCCATCGGGGCGGGTCATTGGCCCCGTGGCCAAACTCGAAGATCCCCTTGGACCCGGCGAACACCTCGCGCTTGAGGGTTTGCGAGCGTGGCCGGCTCCGGTCCCCTCATCAGCGAGATCGAAATCGTCACACCTGACGCCATCCAATCGCATACGGTGATGTCTCTCTCTCCTAAGAGGGTCGGCAGCGGCGACGCTGCCGACCCTGTCCGGACCCGGGGAGCGCCAACCCGGCTTGCGACGCCCCGCTGCCGGGGCCGCGGCGTGTCCCGCCAACCGGACTTGGACGCCCCCGCTAACCGGGGTGCGACGCGTCCGCGAACTCGCGGAACAATCCGGTCACCACGAAGGCGGTCTGCTCGCCGATGTCGACCGCGTTGTCGCCGATGCGCTCCAGGCAGCGCGCCACGAGGATCATGTGCATCGCCCACTCGCGCGTCTCGATGTCGTCGCCGATCGCGAGCGCGCGATTGAAGATGTCGATGTTCAGCTGGTTGATCTCGGCGTCCTGGCGCAGGAGATCGTAGGCGAGGTCCGCGTTGCGCTCGGCGAAGGCCTGCTTGGCCTGCGACACCTGCGAGCGGGCGAGCTGCCCCATGCGCTCGATCGCGTCGAGGAGATCCTTGTCCTTGGGCGCCTCGTAGCCGGACAGCGGCAGTAGCTTGGCGATGTTCACGCACTGGTCGCCCATCCGCTCGGCGTGGCGAATGACGTGAAGCAGCGCAGCGACGATCCGCAGGTCGGTCGCTACCGGGGTCTGTAGTGCGAGCAGCGACAGGATTCCCTGATGGACCTCGAGGTAACGTCCATCGATCCGATCGTCGTCGGCGACGACCATGCCGGCGAGTTCGACGTCCTGGTAGCTGACGGCCTCGAGCGCCCGATCGAGCGCCTGGACGACCATATCGAGAGCCTCGAGCGTCTGGCGCTCGAGCGACTTGAGCGCCTCTCGGTAGTTGCTCCTGGTCTCCTGCATCAGCCGAACTTACCGGTGACGTAGCGCTCCGTGCGCTCGTCCTTCGGGTTGGTGAAGAGCTCCTTCGTCGGCGCGTGCTCGATCAGGTGTCCATCGAGCATGAACACGGTCGAATCCGCCACCCGCGCGGCCTGCTGCATGTTGTGCGTGACGATCACGATCGTGTATTGCTCCTTGAGCTCGTCGATCAGCTCCTCGACCTTCAGCGTCGCCACCGGGTCGAGCGCCGAGCAGGGCTCATCCATGAGGATCACCTCGGGCTCGACAGCGATCGTCCGAGCGATGCACAGCCGCTGTTGCTGACCGCCGGAGAGTCCAACCCCCGGTGAGTCGAGCCGGTTCTTGACCTCGCCCCAGAGCCCTACCGCGCGCAGCGACCTGTGGACCCGCTCGCGCAGATTATCGCCCCTGTTCCCGGTCAGCCTCAGCCCGGAGGCGACGTTGTCGAAGATCGACATCGTCGGGAACGGATTCGGCTTCTGG
>PMOY01000303.1 GCA_003165655.1 Solirubrobacterales bacterium | reverse complement strand
GTGCCGATGGCCGAGATGCTCGCCTACGCGCCCGACCTGCGCTCGATCACCGGCGGCCGCGGCGAGTTCACGATGGAGTTCGCGCGCTACGAGGAGGTTCCCGGCCACCTTGCCGGAAAGGTTGTCGAGGAGGCTCGCGCCGAGCGCGAGGCCGTCAAGGCCTGAGACGCAACAGTTCGTCCACGCACCGCAACGGCGTGAAGGTCGCTGGTACTCTCGAACGTTCGTGAACACACGAGACATCCGCACATCCGACACGCCGGTCTCGTGCGACGTCTGCGGGCGCACACTGCTGCGCGGCGAGAGCGCGGACACGTTCCTCGCGGGAGGGGCCCGCCGGGCGGTGTGCGAGCTGTGCAGCTCACGCGCGCTGCACGAGGGCTGGGTCCGCGAGGGCTCGGTCGCTGCGTTCGATCCGGGTGACTCGACAGGCGAGCGCCGCTCGCTGCTCGGCCGCCTGCGGACGCGGCGCGAGACAGACGTCGCCGAGCCGGTCGCGGCCGCCCCCGACCCCCGCTACGGATCGAGTCAGCGCTCCGCCGGCCAGCGCTCCCGATCGAGCGAGTCGTCCCGAACGCGCGAGCCTCGCCGCGTTCACGCGGTCCCGACCAGCCCCGAGCATAAGGTCTCCTCGGCGGTCGAGGCGTTCAACTCCTCCGAGCATCCACGCACCGTCGCCGGCGTCGCCCGATCGCTGGGGGCGCCCGGCGTCTCGGTCCGGCCCTCGGAAGCTCAAGCCAGCGTGGTCAACGTCGTTGTGTCGTGGGAGCTGTGTTGGTACCGGTATGAGATCGACCTCTCCGACGAGCGTCCGAGCGTCCGGGTCTCGGGCCAGGGATACGAGCTCGACGAGCTCCCGCCGGAGGAGCTCGAAGTCAACGCGGTCGCCGACGACCGCGGGGCGCTTGGGCTCGCGTAGTGCCGCGAGAACGATGCCATGGCCTGCCCGGCGTACCGGCCAAACAGTTCATCGGCGCGGATATCGGCCGTGAACTAGCATCCGCCCTGTGATCTACTGCGTTGTCCCCGAGGCGCTCGCCGACGAGCTGTTCGAGAAGCTCAATACGTACTACGCGGAGGACTCGAACGTCACCGTGATCGTCGACCGGCGCAAGTCCGAGCGACGCGAGCGAGGCGCGCCTCCCGGGGGGTTGCGCCAGATGCGCGACCGCCGCCGTTCGCGTGTCCCGGGAGAGATCCCGGACATCGCGAGCGAGTGACGTGAAGCTCGTCGTCTCGGTTGACGGCGGCAGCCGCGGCAATCCTGGTCCAGCGGCGATCGGTGTCGTCCTGGCGGAGCCGGGCGGGGCGATCCTCGATCAGGTCGCGGAAGCGATCGGCGTCTGCACCAACAACGTTGCCGAGTACCGAGCGCTCCTGCGCGGCCTCCAGCGCGCCCGAGCGCTTGGAGGCACCGAGATCGAGATCGTGAACGACTCCGAGCTGGTTGCCCGCCAACTCACGGGCAAGTACAAGGTCAAGCATCCGGCGATGAAGCCCCTGTATCTCGAGGCTATGGCAGCGCTGGGAACGTTCGAGCGCTGGAAGATCCGCACGGTTCCGCGGGCGCTCAACGCGCGTGCCGACGCGCTCGTCAACGCCGCACTCGACGCGGCGCTCGACGCGGCGTAGGGGGCGAGGTGCGGCTGCGGTGCCCGGGGAGCTCGGCGCAGGCCACGGCCACTCGAGCAGGTCCTGCCCAACGCCGGAGCCGGTGCGATCGCTAATCTCCCCAGTCGTGACCGATGCTCTCAGCGAGCTGACGGAGCGCCTGGATGAGATCGTCCAGCAGCTGCGCGCCGGCGAGCTCGAACCCGATGTCGTGCTGGCGCTCGTCGAGGAGTGCGCGGGGCTGGCGACGGAGGCGAGTGCCGAGTTCGTCCAGCGGACGCGCGCGGCCGTCGAGCCGCTGCCCGATCTCCCGGGCCAGCTCCCGCTCCCGGCTGGGTAGTGCGTCCCGCCAACGTCGCTTATCCCGACCACCTTCGCTCCGAAGTCGAATGCTACCTGGGCACGCTGCGCTTCTCGAGCGAGTCAGCGTCGGCGGGGCTCGAGGAGGCGATGCGGTACTCACTGCTCGCCGGCGGTAAGCGGATCCGGCCGGTGCTCGTGCTCGCCACCTCGCGAGCGATTGGACGCGAACCGTCCTGGGGGCTCCCGCTCGCGGGAGCGATCGAGCTGATCCATACCTACTCGCTCATCCACGACGATCTGCCGGCGATGGATGACGATGACCTGCGACGCGGCCGTCCGACGTGCCACCGCGCATTCGGAGAGAACGTCGCGATCCTCGCCGGCGACGGGCTCTACGCTGAGGCGTTCAGGCTCGTGCTAAGCGATCAGGAGGGCGATCCGGGCGCCGTGCTCGCGGCCGTGCGCGAGCTCGCGGCGGCGACGGGAGTCAATGGAATGGTCGGCGGGCAGTATCTGGACGTCGCCGGGACCGCGGCTGGTGGCGCGGCCGGGCTGCGCAGGCTCCACGAGCTCAAGACTGGGCGATTGATCGCAGCCAGCGTCGAGTGCGTGCTCCTCCTCGCCGGGCGAGACGAACCTGACACAATCAGGTTCTTCAATCACTTCGCGAGCGAGCTGGGCGTGCTCTTTCAGATCGTCGATGACATCCTTGACGTCACCGGCTCGGACGAGGACCTCGGCAAGCCCCGGGGCTCCGACGAGCGGCTCGGCAAACGTACATACGTGACCGAGTTCGGACTCGAGGGTGCACGCAGACGCGCCCGCGAGTCCCATCAGAGCGCCCGAGCCGCTCTGGAACAGGCCGTTCCGTCCGGCGCGACGGAGCTCGAGCAGATCACCGACTTCATCGCCACTCGAACCCACTGATGACCAGACTCCTCGCCGGCATCCGCAACCCCAGCGATCTGCATCAGCTGGGCGATGAGGATCTCCAGAAGCTCGCGCAGGAGGTGCGCGAGCACATCATCGACACGGTGGGGGAGATCGGCGGTCACTTTGGCGCCAATCTCGGGGCCTGCGAGCTGGCCGTCGCCCTCCATTCCGTGCTCGATTCTCCGCGCGACAAGATTCTCTGGGACGTCGGCCACCAGGCGTATCCGCACAAGATCCTGACGGGCCGCCGCGACGAGCTCCAGACGATCCGCAAGTACGGCGGGCTCGCGCCGTTCTGCGCAATCCACGAGTCCGAGCACGACATCATGGGCGCCGGTCACGCGTCGACGGCGATCGGGTACGCGGTGGGGATCAAGGAAGCGATGCGCTTGGGCCACGGCGAGGACGCGCACGTCGTCGCGGTCGTCGGCGACGGCGCGATGACCGGCGGCGTCGCCTTCGAAGCGGTCCATCAGGCCGGCGGCCAGGGCACACCGATCGTCGTGGTGCTCAACGACAACGGGATGTCGATCGCCCCGAACGTCGGTGCGCTGTCGCGCTATTTCAACCGCGTGCGTCTGAGCCCGCGCGTGTGGCACGCCCGCGAGGGCGTCGAGGGCGGGCTGACCAAGCTGCCCGTGGGCATCGGCGCGGCGTTCGAGCGACTCGGACCGCAGCTCAAGGAGTCGATCAAGGCGTTCTGGGC
>PMOY01000433.1 GCA_003165655.1 Solirubrobacterales bacterium | reverse complement strand
CGCGGCCGCGGACTGGCGATCGCCGCCGACATCGCCCAGCGCCACGGCGGGCGGCTCGTCGCGGCCACCGACGACAACGGCTCGCGGCTGTCGCTCGAGCTACCGGTCAAGCGGGACTAGAGGGCTCGAGCGAGCTCGTGGCCGACGGGCCGCGTCGGGGTGGGAGCCCGTGATGGGCACGCTGAGCGAGCAAGCCCCGGCGGGACCGGCCCAGGCCCGTCCCGACAGCACATCCCTCGGACGGCATCACCCCGGGGATGCACGTCCGCGCCCAGATATCAGCGTTGCAGGCTGCCGTGCAGCATTGAGGCACGGTTACTCCCACCTTGCCCCACCGACGTGTCGCCAATAAGGACCGGGGTTCGCGGCCACAAGCCAAGTGAGAACGGCAGCCTTCGAGGCACTGCCTGAGAAATCGGTTGCATTGTGGGAGATCGTGGGTTATCGTGGGTCACGCATGCTGAACCCGGGTGGCAGGGCTCCTCNNCCACCCAGCCACCCGGGTTCGGAGTTCGGTCAGTCACGTGAAAACCCTTGGCATTCCGCGGAACCTTCGATCATGCGCTCGACGCGAAGAACCGGCTCACCGTCCCGGCGAAGTTCCGATCGGCGCTCGCGGATGGAGTCGTCCTTGCCGGCTCCTCGGAGGCTGGGACCGGCGAGCCGCGGTCGCTGGCCGTCTGGACCGCTGAGGCATACGACGCGTTCACGGCGTCGGCGCTCAGCGGACTCAATCCTCTGTCACCGACCGCGCGCTACCTCAAGCGCTTCTTCTTCAATCACTCTCATGACACAGAGCTCGACGCCGCCGGACGCGTGATGATCCCGCCCTTTCTCATGACCTACGCAGGACTGGGCAAGGACGTCGTCGTCACCGGCTCGGGCGAGTGCCTCGAGGTTTGGGACCGGACGACGTTCTCCCGCTACCAGGACGACGTCTTCGCCCGTATTCCCGACATTGCAGCGAGCCTTGGCGACACTACTTGACATGACGCAGGTGCATATCCCGGTCCTCGCCGGCGAGCTGATCGATCTGATCGATCCGCGCGATGGGGATGTCGCCGTCGACTGCACGGTCGGCGGCGGTGGTCATGCGCGCCTGATCGCCGAGCGCATCGGACCCGCCGGGACGTTGATCGGGATCGACCGGGACCCAGCTGCGGAGGAGCGCTTTGCGGAGCTCGCCGAGGAAGTGGCGTGCGACACGCGGTTCATCCGTGCCGACTTCGTATCCGGGCTCGAGCGCCTCACCGAGGAGCGCCTCAGCGCCGACATCGTCTACCTCGATCTCGGAATGTCGTCGATGCAGGTTGACACCTGGCAGCGGGGCTTCTCATACGCATACGACGCGCCGCTCGACATGCGCATGGACCCCACCCAGGAGCTGAGCGCGCACGAGATCGTCAACACCTGGGACGAACGCAGAATCGCGCGGCTGCTGCGCGATTACGGCGAGGAGCGCTATGCCGGCCAGATCGCCCGTGCGATCGCGCGCGAGCGACGTCGTGGCGAGCTCGACACGACGCAGGCGCTCGTCGAGGCGATCAAGTCCGGCGTCCCGATCCCGGCTCAGTTCGCCGGCGGGCATCCTGCCCGGCGAACCTTCCAGGCCCTGAGGATCGCCGTCAACGAGGAGCTCGCACAGCTCGACGGGGCCCTGCCGGCGGCCTGGGATCTGCTCAGGCCGGGTGGCCGGCTCGGGGCGATCTCGTTCCATTCGCTCGAGGATCGACGAGTGAAGCGCTTCCTCGCGGCGCGCGCGCGAGGGTGCGTGTGCCCGCCCGACCTGCCCATCTGCGTCTGCGGTCACGAGCCCGAGGCCGAGCTGCTGACCCGGCGCGCGGTTGCGCCGACCCAGGGCGAGATCGCCGCGAACCCCCGGTCGAAATCCGCCCATCTGCGCGTGGCTCGCAAGCTGGAGCCCCAGACGCCGTGACGTCCCGGGCGGCCGCCACCGTAGCCGGCAAGCGCGCCGCCGCCGACACTCGTGAGGCCCGGCGAGCTCAGCGCGCCGAGGTCCCGAAGCGGGGCGGGATCCGCCGCTCGTTCGTGTCGGCCAACCCGCGCCGCGTCTCCGGTCCCGTGCGTGGTCGCGCGGCCGCTTCGGGCACCGCACGCGCCTCCGCCACCGCCCGCGCGGCGGCCTCCGTCACGATGACAGCTGCCGCCACGGCAGTGGCCGCGGCCGCCGAGGTGGCACCGCGGATCACCCGTCCGGCCCGCGACATCGCGCGGCCGGCTCCGCGGATCACCCGTCCCGCCCACCGCGCTGCTCCGACCACGGGCACACGCGCCGGCCGCGCGCTAGCGTTCGTGCGCGGGCTTCCCGACCACGCCTTGACCGACCGGCTCGTCCGCGGTCGCGCGTGGATCCCGGTTCTCGGCGTGCTCCTCGCGGGCATCGTCGCGATGCAGATATCGCTCCTCAGGCTGAACGCGAGCATGGGACGGGCGATCGAGCAGGGGACGACGCTCCAGACCGAGACCGGCCTGCTGCGTGCCCAGGTTGCCTCGCTCGGCGAAGTTCAGCGGATCGAACGGATCGCGACGGGCATGGGAATGGTGATGGTCACCCCCGAGCAGGTCACCTTCGTCTCGCCGCGATCCCGCGACATCGCCGAGAAGGCGATCGCGAATATGACCGCTCCGAGCGCCTCCGCGCTCGCCGACATCCAGGCCGCGGCGTCGACAACCTCCGAGGCCACCGCGCCCGCGACCGATGCCGCATCGACGAGCACGAGCCCGAGTACGAGCACGCCGAGCAGCGACCCTGCGACCGCGGCCGCGCCGGGCAGCACAGGTGCTGACCAGACCGAGTCAAGTGGAGCCGGAGCGCAGTCCGCCGCCGGCACCGGCTCGACGGATGCGAGCACGCAGGCGACCGGTGTCGGCGGCGATCCTGCCGGTGGAGCCGGGACGCCACCTGCCGCCGGGACGCCGTCTTCCACCGGCGTCACGGGTGCGCCCACCACCGCCGAGCAGTCGTCGGGCGGAGCGGCTTCGACCGGCACTGGAGGCTGATCGCGCGTCGTGGCGCCGATCGACCGCCGGATCGGGCTGCTGTTCGTTGCCTTCGTGGCGTTGCTGGCGATCGCGCTCTCGCGAGCTCTGTACCTCGGGACACTCAAGGCCGGAACGCTCAGAGCCGACGCGGCGACGCAGCAGGTGACGACCGTTCCCGTTCCCGCCATGCGTGGCGCGATCAGCGATGCCCACGGGACCGAGCTCGCGATCTCAGAAACGGCAGACAACGTCGTCGCCGATCCGTTCCTGATCAAGAAGAAGAACCGGCTCGGCGCCGCCAGACGCCTCGCCCCACTGTTGGGGGTGCCGCAGCCGAGGGTCCTCACGGATCTGTCCGAACAGCGAGGCTACGTCTATCTCGCGTTCGACCTCCCCACGGCGCAGGCGAAATCGGTCACGCGGCTGGAGATCCCGGGCATTAGCCTGGTCCCCACGGTCACGCGGAGCTATCCGCAGAACTCGCTGGCCTCGCAGGTGATCGGGTGGGTGGGTGACGACGACCAGGGGCTGAGCGGGATCGAGTACCGCTACAACACGATCCTCAGCGGGCGCAACGGCGAGCGCCGAGTCGTCAGCGACGCGCTCGGCCAGTCGATCTCGATCAACGAGATCCACTCGGCCGTGCCCGGCAACGCGATCAAGTTGACGCTCGACTCGGCGCTCCAGGCGGAGGTCGAGCAGGTGCTCGCCGGCGTCGGAGCGACCTACTCGCCTAAGGGAGCGACAGCGATCGTGATGAACCCGAACACGGGTGCGATCCTCGCGCTCGCGAATTGGCCAGGGGTAAATGCGAACGACATCAGCGGTGCCTCGGCGCAGGACCTAGAGGATCGCGCGGTGGAGTTCAACTACGAGCCCGGATCGACCTTCAAGGCCGTGACGGTGGCGGGCGCGCTCGAGGACGGCAAGATCACGCCGGCCACCGAGTTCAATATCCCTCCATACCTCCAGGTCGCCAATCGCCAGATCCACGACGCTGAGGATCACGGTGACCTGACCTACTCGGTCGCTCAGATCCTCCAGTACTCGAGCAACATCGGCGCGGACGAGATCGCGATCAACAAGCTGGGCCCGCAACGATTCGACTACTGGGTTCACCGGTTCGGATTCGGCGCGCCGACCGGCGTCGACCTGCCCGGCGAGGAACCGGGCGTGGTGCCCCACTATTGGCAGTACTCGGGCTCGTCGATGGGCACGCTTCCGTTTGGCCAGGGGCTCGAGGTGACGCCGATCCAGATCGCCACCGCGTACGCGGCGATCGCCAACGGCGGCATCCTCCGCACACCCCACATCGTCCAGTCGATCGACGGCAAGCCGGTGCCGGTCCCGCGCGGGCACCGGATCATCTCGCCGCAGGTCGCCTCCGAGATGCGCGTGATGCTGCGAGGCGTGTACGCCGACGGGGGAACCGCCTCCGGCGCGGCGATCACGGGCTTCGACCTCGCCGGGAAGACCGGGACGGCGAACGTCGTCGTCAATGGCCACTATTCCAACACCGCGTTCATCGCCTCGTTCGTCGGGTTCGTCCCCGCCAGCAGCCCGAAGCTCGAAGTGATGGTGATGGTCGACGAGCCCCACGGCTCGATTTACGGTGGCGCCGTAGCAGCGCCCGCGTTCGCTCAGATCGTCGGCTCGGCGGTGCCATATCTCGGAATCAATCCGTGTCGGGGGCCGTGCCCGACCGTGGCCACGTCGCTGGTCCAGCCGTAGCTGCGCAGCGAACTGCGCTTGGGCTCTACCTGGCGGGATCTCGATGGTGAGGCTCGGCGGTTCCGAGTCCGCGGCGCAGCGTTTCGAGCCGCTCGTCCCATTGGCCGCCGACCTCGGTCATCCACGAGACCGCGTCGGAGAGCGGGGCCGGAGTGACGCGGTAGCGCACCTCTCGTCCGGAGCGCTGCCGGTCGAGCAGGCCGGCGTCGGCGAGCGCGGACAGATGCTTGATCACGGCCTGTCTCGAGATCGGCAGCTCCGACGCCAGCTCTGTCGCGGTCGCCGCCGGACGGTCGGCGATCGTCGCCAGCAGCCGGCGCCGTGTGGGGTCTGAGAGGGCGCCGAATACCGCGCCCGCGTGGTCGGCGCTGTCCACTATCGCGCCGCGACGAGCTCGGGGCCGAAGGTCGCGCCCCCGGAGCCGAACAGCGGGATTCCGATCGCGTCCAGGAGCTCGAGTGGGCGCGTTTCGACGACGCGCAGGTGGGTGCCGTCGTCCTCGGCGGGCTCGACCGTCAGCTCGACGCGTGTTGCCGGCTCGTCGTCGATCGCCCACCAGAACGCGAGGCGGCCCCCGCCCGCCTCTCGCCCGGCCTCGGTGTCGGGCGGCGAGACCTCCTCGATCCAGCCCCGCCGGAGCCTCTCGCCATGACGGAAGCTGGCGGTGCCGCCCGGGCGCAAGTCCAGGCTGACCTCATCGGCGAGCCACCCGGAAAGTCGCTCGGGATCGGTCAACGCATCCCACACGTCAGCTGTGGACGCGGAGAGACGCAGCTCTCGTTCGATGCGATCGGTCATGTCCGGGTCCTCCTGCTTGGATCCATGCGCAACCATCGAGTTGCGCGTTTGCTATCGTCCGGTATGCAACCGGATGGTTGCACACTAGCACTGCACAGAAGGAGGATCCCATGCCACTTGTTCCGATGGTCGTCGAGCAGACTGCCCGCGGTGAGCGCTCATTCGACATCTACTCGCGACTTCTCAATGACCGCGTTGTGTTTCTCGGCGGCCCGGTCGAGGAGGAGATCGCAAACCTGATCGTCGCTCAGCTCGTCCATCTCGAGTCCGATGACCCCGACAAGGACATCCACCTGTACATCAATTCCCCCGGAGGCTCGATCTACGCGGGCCTCGCGATCTACGANNAACAGCCGCATCCTGATCCACCAGCCCTCGGGAGGATTCGAAGGCCAGTCGAGCGATATTGAGATCCACGCGCGCGAGGTGCTGGCGCTGCGGGCTAGGGTCGACGAGCTGTACGCCAAGCACACCGACCAGTCGATCGAACGGGTCCACGCGGACATGGAGCGCGACCGCTACTTCACGGGCGAGGAGGCACTGGCCTACGGGCTCGTGGACCGGGTCATCCAGCGGCGGGAGCTCGGCCGGGGGGCTCGCGGGTTCGGGCAGGGCTAGGTTTGGACTCCGCCCCCGGCCCGGGCACGCGGCCCCGTTCGCGAACAGCGAGGGTTGCCGGGGGACTCGACGCGTGCGAAGATCCCGTGAGGTCGTCGCCTGACAGGAGGACGTCGTGGGGCAGCGGGGATGTGCGGGGTTTGAGCGCGTGGCACTGGACCGGCCGACGTCGGTGCGCGGCCGCCAGATGGCCGCGCGCCGTCCGTGGCTGATAAGGGCGATGCCGCTGCTGAGGATGAGGGCGATCCCGCTGCTGAGGATGCGGGCGATCCGGCTGCTTGCGGTGGTGGGAGCCGGCGTGTTGGGCCTCGCCTTTCCGGCGTGGGCCAGCGCGCGGTTGAAGATCGCCGACCCCGGACGTGTGACCGCGGGCGTGGTTCGGTGCGGGTCTGGGTTTCAGACCGAATGCGGCGGGTCGATCGAGATCGAGGGCGAGGAGTATGGCTTCGCCGGCGGAGCGTTGACCGGCCGGGTGGAACGGTCGGGTGCCTTTGTCCGCGGCGATGCGAGCTTTGGGGTGGCGATGACCGATCCGGCCACGCAGGGACCGTTTCAGCTGAGCCTGAAGCCCGTCGCGACTGGGTCCGCGCGCGGCGTGTTCGTCAGTTCGGGGTCTCCGCTCGGGGTCGGCGGCGTCAGCGGGCTGTACTTTGGCGTCGCGCTTTCGTTTTACATCCAGCTCAGCGGCGCCGAGCCCAATGCGCTTGGCGGGCCAGGGCCCGGGGTCGGAGGCGGCTGCACGATCGGTAGCGTCACGCAGCCGATCAAGGCGGCGTTCGGGCCGACCCTGGCCTCCTTGTTTTCCGGCGGTGGGGTGCCCTACGACCAGGCGAACGGAGTCGCGGACCTGACCGCTTCGAGGCTCGCGTTCCCCGGGGCGCAGGACTGCGCGGGCCAGGAGGCCGCCCTCGACGAGCAGCTGGGGCTCCCGGGGCAGGGGTCGATCCAGATCTTCCTGCGCTTCACCCCCGCGGTCGTGAGTACCGCCTACCGTGCCGCCCATCCGCTCCACCGACACCATCGCCGATAATGCGCGGTCGTGATGAGCAGCGATCAGTCGATGACCGTCACCTGCGGGGTTCTGGGGCAACCGTGGAGCGTGCGCTGAAAAAGCACCACGTTGTCGATTCTCGCTCGGCGGCGGTCGTGGTGATCGCCACGTTGGCGCTCCTCGTCGCCTCGGCCGGCGTCGCGCTGGGCAACGGGTACGTGCCCGGCTTCTACGCGGGCCGTACTGCGCAGGGCAAGGCGATCACCTTTCTCGCTGCCGGCGGCAAGGTGAGCGATCTCTACACCCACATCGTCGATACCTGTCGTCGGGGCTCGTACACGGACAATCTGTTCCCCCATCCGGCGTTGGTCAATGCTCGCGGAAACTGGTTTCATCGCGCGGATGAGATGCCCACTCAGCCGACCGTCTACCACGGACACCTGGACGGCATCCGGGCGAGTGGCACGATCACTGATGTCGTCGACCCCAGTCGAGGACGGCGCTGCCAGGGACACACCAGCTTTCACGCGACGCGCAGCGATCCGGTGCGGATCGGCCCGGCTACCGTCGGCGGTGACGGCACCGACGTTGAGCTCGGGGTGACGATGCCGGCGGCGTCCGATGGCAACCAGCTCGTGCCCTACACCCCCACGGCGCTGCTCGTCTACGGGTCGAGCACCGGCTGCCCCGCCAGCTATCAGGCCGCGGACGCCCTCGCGAGATCTGTCGACGCAGCCGGTTTCAGCGGCCTCATCTCCGATGCGTACGTGGATACCGATTACGAGGTACAGCCGTACGAGCTCGCGTACTTCGGCTACCAGCACGGCGTGTTCACCTTCCATGTCGCAGCCAACACGGTGGTTCCCGCAAACGGTCAGAGCCCGTTCTCGACGGTCTGCGTGATGCTCTACAGCGGCGTGCCGGCGAGCCTCACTCCCTCGGCCAATAGCGCGCTGGCGACGACCAGCGCACCGCTCGTTCTCGGCCCCGGAATACCCGACAACCAGCCGTGATCGGAGTATCAGTCAGATCGCGGCTTGCGCCGAGGGTACGTCGCTGTCGCTGAGCGGCGGATACGTCTCGGTGATCAAGAAGATCAGCGCGTCCGCCCGAGTCGTGTAGGACAGAGCGAAGCTCAGCGCGTCCTGGAGCGACGCCGGCTGGCGCCCGGTGATCACGATGGCAAACCACGACAGGACCAGAACGAACGCGAGCACGATCCCGAGCGCGTACCGGATGACGATTGCGACGATCGCGTAGAAGAGGCGGAAGAAGACCTTGACCCGGCTGTAGCGGTCCTGCGCCGGCGCGATGTGCACGCGAACGGGGTAGCTATCGTCCTCGGCGCCGGTGAACGGGGGATACCTGTCAACGCCGAGGTACAGGTAAGCGCCGAGCCGGGTGATGTAGCGCAGGAATCCGCCCGCGAATTCGTACAGTCCCGCGGGCCAGCGAGCCGTGAACATGAGCGCGAACCAGGCGATGATGTAGACGACGTAGAACGCGAGCGAGTACGCGCACGCGAACAAAAGATGCGGGATTGCGAGTATCCAGCGAAAGAACGTCGTCAGGCGGCTCCGCCGTTCCACGAAGTCCATGTCGAACGTAACTGGGTAGGACGTGAGCACGGTTCCCTCTCGTCGGCGATGGTCCTCGGCATGGGACGTATCGACAGCTAGCGGCTGACCTTGAGCGGCTCCGTGGTCTTTCGCTTCTCCGTCGCCTCTACACTCAGCCCGCATGCGCGATCTCGGCCATACCGCCGTAGGAACCTGGAGTGGTGGGCGCTTTATGCGCTTTGGAGAGCCGATTGATGACGAGCGCTTCGCTGCACTCGTGCGGCCCGACGATGCGATCTCGACGGTGATCACCGCGGACGTGTACGGCAGTGGGGATGCGGACCGCATGCTCGGCGCGGCGATCGCCGGGATTCCGCGCGAGCGTATGTGCGTCGTTGGCGCGGTCGGCCACGACTTCTACACGGGTGAGCGCGACGGCGCCAAGGGCTTCCCGCGCTTCACCGACCCGCGGCTCCGCGATCGGTCGGGTTATGCCGACTACCTGACGATGGCGACCGAGCGCAGCCTCAAGCGTTGTGGGATCGACGCCTTCGACCTGCTGCTGCTGCACAACCCCGACCGGATCGGCTACACGAGCGACGCTGTCTGGCGCGCGATGGCCGGGCTGCGTGAGCGGCGCCTGACGCGGATGATCGGCCTCGCGCCGGGGCCCGCGAACGGCTTCACGCTCGACGTGATCGGATGCCTGGAGCAGTTCGGCGACGTGATCGACTGGGCGATGATCATCCTCAACCCACTCGAGCCGTGGCCCGGCGAGCTGTGCCTGGCGGCCGCGGCCACCGCGGGCGTGAAGGTGATCACACGAGTGGTCGACTACGGCGGACTGTTCTTCGACGATGTCCTGCCCGGACAGGAGCTGACGGCGCACGATCACCGCGGCTTCCGTCCCGCCGGCTGGATCGAAGCCGGACGCGAGCGGATCGCCGGCATGCGCCCATTCGCCGAGCGCGAAAATCTGACGCTGATCCAGCTCGCCTGCCAGTGGAACCTCGCGCACGAGGCGGTGGAATGCGTCGTCCCGACCTTGATCCAGGAGTCCGGCCCCGGCGCCCGGCCCGTTGAGGACAAGCGCGCCGAGCTCGCCGCCCTCCCGCCCGCCCTCCGCCTCACGCCGGCCGACGTCGACGCGATTCGCACCCTCGGCGACAACACCGGGTCCATGGCCCTCAAGGGCGCCAACCCAGACCACGAAGGCGCCGAGCGCCCAGACCGCTGGCCCCTGGACGACGACCTAAACGCGGTAGCAGCGCGCTGGTCGATCAACCCCACAAGCGACCTCGTCGCTGCACACCACTGACACCCCGGCTCAGCGCAGGTCTTCGCCCCCGCCGTCCCCACAAGTAACCTCTCCCAGCGATGCTCTTGGACGAGGTCATCCCCGGCGCGCCGCCCGACGCACGGGAGATCGAGGTCGCGGATCTCGCCTACGACAATCGCCGCGTCACACCGGGAACGCTGTTCTTCTGTGTTCCTGGATTCACGCGCGACGGCCACGATTTCGCGGGCGACGCGGTGGCGCGCGGAGCGGTTGCGCTGGTGGTGCAACGACCCCTGCAGCGCGAGGTGCCCGAGATCGTGGTCCCTGACGTCCGCGAGGCGATGGCGGCCGCCGCCGCTCGCTTCAATCACGATCCGACCTCCGAGCTCACCGTCGTCGGCGTCACCGGCACGAACGGCAAGACCACCACCACCTTCCTGATCCGGTCGCTGCTCGAAGCACAGGGACGCCCCTGCGGTCTGCTGGGTACCGTCAAGAATGTGATCGGCGGCGTCGAGCACGAGGTCGTGCACACGACGCCGGAGGCGATCGAGCTCCAACGCCAATTTCGGGCGATGCTCGACGTGGGCGATCAGGCGTGCGCGATGGAGGTCTCCTCGCACGCGCTCGAGCTGCACCGGGCGAGCGCGATCCACTTCGCCGTGGCGATCTTTACCAACCTGACCCAGGACCACCTCGACTTCCACGCGAGCATGGAGGACTACTTCCTCGCCAAGCGACGCCTATTTACGATGGCTCCGGGCGTCGCGGTGGTGAACGTCGACGATCCCTACGGTCGGCGTCTCGCTGCCGAGCTCGAGGACCCGATCACCTTCGCGCTGTTCCGCGACGCGACGTACGCGGCGACCGACGTGGAGACGGGCCTGCGCGGCTCGCGGTTCACGGCGCTGACGCCCGACGGCCCGGTACAGCTGCGCTCGCCCCTGCGCGGCCGATTCAATGTCGCCAACGTCCTTGCGGCGCTGGCGGCCGCCCGCGCGGGGGGCGTCGAGCTCGCGACCGCCGTGGACGCGATCGCCGCCGCGGGGCAGATCCCCGGCCGCTTCGAGCCCGTGCACGAGGGGCAGGGGTTCGAGGTCCTCGTCGACTACGCCCACACCCCCGACTCGCTCGAGAACGTCCTGAGCGCGGCGCGGGAGCTCGGTAGCGGGCGCGTGCACGTCGTATTCGGCTGCGGCGGCGACCGCGACCGGGGCAAGCGCCCGCTGATGGGGGAGATCGCCACGCGGCTCGCCGACCGCGTGATCGTGACGTCGGACAACCCCCGCTCCGAGGATCCGGCGGAGATCATCCGAGAGATCCTCCTCGGCGCCGGCGACGACGTTCCCTGGCTGGTGGACCGCCGCGCTGCGATCGCCGATGCGATCGCCGGCGCGGACGACGGCGACGTCGTCGTGATCGCGGGCAAGGGTCACGAGCAGGGCCAGGAGCTCGCCGCGGGCCGCAAGGTCCCGTTCGATGACGTCGCGGTGGCGCGCGAGGTGCTTCGTTCCCGGGCCTTGAGCCGGACATGAAGGACTGGACCTCGGAGCGAGTCGCCGAGGCCGCGGAGGCTCGGCTGATCGTCCCGCTGCCGGACGTGCCACGCGCGGAGCCGGACCCGCGCGGCCGCGAGGGCAAGCGCCCCGGACTCGAGCGCGTCGTCATCGACTCGCGCGAAGCCGGCCCCGGTGCGCTGTTCGTCGGCCTGCCAGGGGCCAACGTCGACGGCGGCAGGTTCGCGGCGGCGGCGCTCGCGTCCGGAGCGTGGGGCGTACTCGTCGCGCCCGAGCACGCCGGCGCCGCGGCGCGAGCGGCCCCGGGGGTCGTCCTCGTCGCGGAGCGGCCGCTCGCATCGCTGCAGCATCTCGCACGCGCCTGGCGTCGCGAGCTCGGGGCGACGGTCATCGGAGTGACCGGGTCCAGCGGCAAGACCTCGACCAAGGATCTGCTGCTCGCCGTGCTTTCTCCCGACCGGCGTACGGTCGCCTCGCGAGCCAACCGCAACACCGAGATCGGGCTCCCGCTCGAGATCCTCTCGGCGCCCGCCGGCACTGAGGTCCTGGTGCTCGAGATGGGGATGCGCGGCGCGGGACAGATCGCCGCGCTGGCGGCCATCGCCGAGCCCGACGTGGCGGTCGTGACCAACGTCGGCGCAGCGCACCTCGAGCTGCTCGGCAGCGTCGAGGCCATCGCCGCCTCCAAGGCCGAGCTGATCGCCGCGCTTGCGCCGCACGGCACCGCCGTCGTCCCCGCGGGAGAGGCGCTGCTCGAGCCGCATCTCCGCGACGACGTGAGAACTGTGACGTTCGGCCCCGGCGGCAACGTCCGTCTCCACCGAGCCGAAGGGGAGCGCGTCGAGATCGACCTCGACGGCGCCAGCGTGCGGCTCGAGGTTCCGTTCACTCAGGCCCACATGCGGATCAACCTACTGGCGGCAGTGGCCGCGGCGCGCGCGGTCGGGGTGACGCCGCGAGGTCGGCTCGAGCCCGCGATCTCGGCTGGCAGGGGGGAGCGTCACCGGCTCCCGGGAGGAGTCACGCTGATCGATGACTGCTACAACGCGAACCCGATCTCGATGCGCGCCGCCCTCGACGACCTCGTCGTGAGCGCGCCCCCGGAACGCCGGCTCGTCGCGGTGCTCGGAGACATGCTCGAGCTCGGACCCCGCGCGCGCGAGTTCCACGTGGAGGCTGGACACCACGCCGACCACCTCGGCGTCGCCCTGCTCGTGACGGTAGGCCCGCTGGCGGCGGCGATGGCATCGGGATTCAGTCGCGAGGTCCATTCCGTCTCGATCGCCCGGGAGGCGGCCGCCCTGGTGCCGGCGCTCCTGCGGGACGGAGACGTCGTTCTCGTCAAGGGCTCACGGGGCGTCGGACTCGAGGCCGTATGCCAAGCCCTGACCGCGCCGGTGCCGGCCTGATGGGCCGACTGACGCTGGTGGCGACAGCGTTCGGTGAGGGGGCGTCGACGGGTCGCGTGCTGCTCGCGGGAACTGCGTCGCTCCTGATGTGCGTGTTTCTCAGCCCGAAGTTCATCGAGTTCCTGCGCCACCGCGAGTTTGGACAGAACATCCGCGAGGAGGGGCCTCAGGGGCATAAGACGAAGGCCGGGACGCCGACGATGGGGGGGATCATCATCTTCGCCGCGATCGCCGTCCCCTTCCTGCTCCTGTCCAAGCGCAGTTGGGAGGCGATGGGCGTCTTCGGGGTAGCGCTCCTGTGCGCGCTGCTCGGATTCGCCGACGATTACATGAAGATCGTGAGGCGCCGCTCACTCGGGCTGCGGGCGCGGACCAAGCTCGTCGTGACGATCGCGATCTCCCTCGGCCTGTGGTGGGTCGCGACGCAGAAAGCCGGACTTCCGGACAGCGTCAGGCTGCGATTCGTCGACGTGTCGGTCGACCTCGGGCCCTTCTACCCCGTGCTCATCTACCTCGTCGTTGCCGGGACCACGACCGCGGTCAACTTCACCGACGGTCTCGACGGCCTCGCCGCCGGATGCGCCGCGATCGTGCTGCTCGCGTACCTCGGCATCACCTTCATCACCGGCCAGAGCGATCTCGCGGTGCTCGCCGGGTGCTTCGTCGGCAGCTGCATCGGCTTCCTCTGGTTCAACAGCTTCCCGGCGAGCATCTTCATGGGCGACACCGGTTCGCTCGGTCTCGGTGGCGCGATCGCCGGCTTCGCGGTGATGACAGACACCGAGGTGCTGCTGATCCTGCTCGGCGGGATCTTCGTGATCGAAGTGCTCTCGGTGGTGATCCAGGTCGTGTCGTTCCAGCTCTTCCGTAAGCGCGTCTTCCTGATGGCGCCGATCCACCACCACTTCGAGCTCCAGGCGTGGTCGGAGACGAAGATCATCCTGCGCTTCTGGATCGTCGCCTCGGCGTGTGCGGCGATCGGCTTCACCGTGTTTCACCAGAGTGTCAAGTAGCGTCCGGCCGGGCGTGAGATGAAGCCCCGCCCGCCGCTGCCCCCCGGCCCCTTCCTCGTCGTCGGTCTCGCCCGCTCCGGGGTGGCCGCGGCGCTGGCGCTGCGTGCCCGCGGAGAGGAGGTGATCGGTTGTGATGCGGGCGCGCCGGACGTGAAGAGGCTTCGGGAGGCCGGCGTCGAAGTCCACCTGGATGCGTCAGGTGAGCACCTCGCCGCCCGTGCCCGGACGCTCATCAAGAGCCCCGGCGTCCCCCAGGACGCGCCCGCCGTCGTGGCGGCGCGCCATCGCGGCGTCCCCGTGCTCGGAGAGCTCGAGCTCGCGTGGCGGCTCATCCCGAACGAGTTCATCGCGGTGACCGGGACCAACGGCAAGACCACCACGACCGAGTGGATCGGGCACATCCACGATGAGGCATGCCTACCGGTCGCTGTCGCGGGCAACGTCGGCATCGCGGCATCGACGCTCGTCGAGTCCCTGCCGCGCGACGCGACCGTCGTCTGCGAGGTCTCCTCGTTCCAGCTCGAGGACGTCGACCTGTTCGCGCCCGAGGCCGCGGTGCTGCTGAATCTCTCGCCTGATCACCTCGACCGTCACCCGAGCTATGAGGCGTACGTCGCGGCGAAGCTGCGCGTGTACTCCCGGCAGGGCAACGACGATGTCGCCGTTGCGCCGCGGGACCTCGAGGTCGAGGATCTCGGCGGGTGCGCCCGCCGGGTCCTGTTCGGGAGCGGGCCAGGGGCGGACGTGAGTGATCGTGCCGGCTACCTGTGGTGGGGGGAGGAGCCGCTCCTGCCCGTCGCCGAGATCCGCCTTCGCGGCGCGCACAACCGCGAGAACGCGATGGCCGCCGCCGCAGTCTGCCTCGCCCGCGGGGTCCCGCTGGATGCGGTGCGCGGCGGACTCCGGACGTTCGCGGGCGTGGCCCACCGGCTCGAGACGATCGCCCATCGCGCAGGCGTCGACTACGTCGACGACTCGAAGGCGACAAACGTGGCGAGCACGCTGGTGGCGCTTCGCGCCTATACGAGCGGGGTGCACCTGATCGCCGGCGGTCGCGGCAAGTGTCAGGACTTCACGCCGCTCGCGCCGGTGGTCCCCGAGCGCTGCCGCGCCGTCTATCTGATTGGAGAGGCCGCCGCTGAGATCGAGCTCGCGCTTGCCGGCACCGGCGTGGCCCTCGAGCGCTGCGGTGACCTGCCGTGTGCTGTCGCGGCGGCGCGCGCCGCCGCCCAAGCCGGCGATACCGTTCTGCTCTCCCCGGCCTGCGCCAGCTACGACCAGTACCCGAACTACGAAGCCCGCGGGGACCACTTCCGCGCCCTCGTCGAGGCGGCGTGACGGCCGGCGCCGCGGCGGGTGCCGCCCGTCAGCGGACGCCGAAGAGTCGCTCTTCGCGCTCGGCGGGGTCGGACCCCGAGGGCGCGCGGCCCGCCGTTCGCCCCGCAGCGCCGCCGCTCGAGCACCGCATGCTTCTGACCGCGACCCTGTGCCTGCTGGCGTTCGGCGCGGTGATGGTCTACAGCGCCTCATCGCCGCGCGACCTGGTCTCTGGCCAGGGGAGCGGGATGAGCTATCTGATTCGCTATCTCGTCTACGGCCTGATCGGGCTGGCGGCGATGCGAGTGCTCGCGCGCCGGGGGCTGGCACTGCTCGACCCGCGGATCGTGACGCTGATGCTGGTCGGCTCGTTTGTCCTGCTGCTGCTCGTGCTCGTACCCGGGTTTGGTCTCGACATCAGCGGTGCCCGCCGCTGGTTCGCCCTCGGGCCGATCCAGTTCCAGCCCTCCGAGCTGATGAAGCTCGCGATCGTGCTCTACGTCGCGCGCTTCCTGGCCGATCATCCCAAGCGCGTGAAGAGCTTCAGCCAGGCGATTGTCCCCGTGGCGCTGATCGCCGGGCCCGCCTGCCTGCTGATCGTGGCGGAGCCGGACTTGGGTACGACGCTCGTGGTCGCGTTCGCGGTCGGAGCGCTGCTCCTCGCGTCTGGCGTGCCGATGCGCCACCTCGCGATCCTCGCGGGGATCGGCGTCATCTGCGTGTTGGTGCTCGCGCTCGCCCAGCCCTATCAGCGGGTCAGACTCACGGCATTCCTGCACCCCTCGGCCTCCACCTCAGCCTCGCCCGCGGCCTACCAGTCCTTCCAAGGCCAGATCGCGATCGGCTCGGGAGGGCTGTTCGGCGTCGGGATCGGGCAGGGCGTGCAGAAGGCCTTCTACCTGCCCGAGGCCCAGACCGATTTCATCCTCGCGGTGATCGGCGAGGAGCTCGGGGTGCTCGGAATCTTCGGGCTGGTGTGCCTGTACGCGATGATCGCGTGGTCCGGTCTCCGGATCGCGCGCCGTGCCAGAACCCGGTACGCGAAGCTCCTGGCGTCAGGGCTGACCTCGCTGATCCTGTGCCAAGCGGCGCTCAACATCTTCGTCGTGCTCGGGCTCGCGCCGCTGACAGGTGTGCCCCTTCCGTTCATCTCCTACGCGCCCACGAATCTGTGCATCGTGTTGGCGTCAGTTGGGCTGCTGCTGAACATCTCCTCACCGGGAGGGCCGCGACTGCAGGTCGTCGGAACGTCGCGGCGCGACTCAGCCGCCGACCGCGATCGCCGGCGGCGGGGTCGCGGAGGCACGAGGCGTCAGTAGGGCAGGTGCGACGGCGGCGACGGCTCGGTGCGCGGGCCGGTGTGCGAAGCTCCTCGCCGCGAGCCTGACCTCGCTCCTCCTTTGTCACGCGACGCTCAACATCTCCATCGTGCGCGGGGCTTCGCCGCGTGACGCCGCCGTTGATCGTGATCGCGGCCGGCGGGACCGCAGGACATGTTGTTCCGGCGCTCGCGGTGGCGGACGCGCTTGCCGCCGAGCGCGCACGGGTCGTCTTCGTCGGCGGCAGGCGCGCGGAGGCCGACCTCGTACCGGCCGCGGGGTACGAGCTGGAGACGATCCACGTCGAGCCGCTGCACCGCCGAGCGCCGGTCAAGGCCGCTCGGGCCGTCGTCGTCGACGCCGGGGCGCTTCGCTCCGCGCGGCGGATCATGCGCCGGCTGCGACCGGCGGCGGTGATGGGCGCCGGCGGTTACGTCTCGGGTCCGGTCGGCATGGCAGCGGTGCTGGGGCGTGTGCCGCTCGTGCTCACTGAGGCCGACAGCCGCCTCGGCGTCTCCAACCGCGTGCTCGCGCCGTTCGCTGACCGCGTATGCCTGGCGTTTCCGATCCCGGGTCGGGCGGACGGGGGCGCGAGGGTCGGCTCCAGCCATGCTCGCTACCTGGTGACGGGACGTCCCGTGCCACCTCCGGCGACCGACCGGGCCGCGGCACGGACACGCTTCGGGATCGGCGCCCGCGAGACCTGCGTGCTCGTGTTCGGCGGCTCGCAGGGAGCGAGGTCGATCAACCACGCCGCGATCGTGGCGTTCGCGGGCGCTCGCTTCAGGGTTCTGCACGCCGCCGGCGAGCGGGACCTGCCACACCTGCAGGCGCCCGATGACCGCTACGACCTGCGCGGTTACATCGACCACTTCGGCGAGGCGCTGATCGCGTCGGACGTCGTTGTCTCGCGCGCCGGCGGCTCGATCTTCGAGATTGCTGCGGCCGGTCGGCCCGCCGTCCTGATCCCGTACCCGTTCGCGACCGGCGACCACCAGACCTCGAACGCCCGCTATATGGAGCAGGCCGGAGCGGCGGTGGTGATACCCGACGCTGAGCTGACTGCCGTGAGACTTGCTCAGGAAGTCGGAGGGCTCCTGGCCGATCGCGGCCGGCTACGAGCCATGGGCCGCGCCTCGGCGGCGCTCGCGCGTCCCGACGCGGCCCGTGAGATCGCCCGGACGGTACTGGCGGCGGCGGTGAGGTCCGGGAGCCCGCGCCCCGCGCGGTCCGGCCCGGAGTCCGGAGTCTGAGCTGCCCTGGTAGCCTCGAGGCAATGGGTCTGATGACTGGAACTGGTCCCTTCGGCCTGCATCCCGGGGGCCACTTCAACTTCGAGCCGCCGCCCCCCGGCCGCGCGATCTACGTCGAGCCGAGCCCCAAGCGCATCCGCGTCATCGTGGCTGACGAGGTCATCGCCGACAGCCGCCGAGCGATGCTCCTGCACGAGAGCGGCAGTCAGCCCGTCTACTACTTCCCGTCCGAGGACGTGCGCGAGGACCTGCTCGAGCCCAGCGCTACGGTCACCCACTGCCCGAAGAAGGGAGATGCCTCCTACCGCTCGATCCGGGTGGGCGAGCGTGTCGTCACCGATGGCGTCTGGCTCTACCCCGAGACGATCGGGGAGGCGCCCCCGATCGCGGGGCTGATCGCGTTCTACTGGGACCGCGTCGACCGATGGCTGGAGGAGGACGAGGAGGTGCTCGCGCATCCTCGCGACCCATACCACAGGGTTGACATCCTGCCCAGCTCGCGACAGGTACGGGTGCTGCGCCACGGCGAGCTGCTCGCCGAGTCAGATCAGGCGATGGCTTTGTTCGAGACCGGCCTGCCGGCGCGCTGGTACCTGCCGCCGGAGGACGTGCGCGCCGAGTTGCGCGCGAGCGATCGCGTCAGCCGCTGTCCGTATAAGGGTCTCGCCACCTATTGGTCGGTGGCGGTCGACGGTCGCGTGATCGAGGACGTCATTTGGACCTACTCCGATCCGCTACCGGAGGCGACGCGAATCGGGGGATTGCTTGCGTTCTATGACGAACGCGTCGACGTCGAGCTCGACGGCGTACCGCAGGAGCGCCCGGAATCGCCGTGGAGTCCCAAGGTGGCGACGCCGCCGAGCCTGACGCGAGGCTGAGGACACCAGCCCATGGCCGTAGCCGACCCCTACACCGAGAAGACCGACGAGCAAAAGGCGATCTGCGAGATGGTCCGCCAGTTCGCGGACGAGCAGATCCTCCCCAAGGCCGAGCACTACGACCACGAGGACACGTTCCCCGAGCCGATCGTCGCGCAGATGCGCGAGCTCGGCCTCTTCGGCGTGACGATCCCCGAGGAGTACGGCGGGATGGGGCTCGACCTGACGACTTACGCGATGATCGTCGAGGAGCTCTCGCGCGGCTGGATTTCGATCTCCGGGATCGTCAATACCCACTTCATCGGCTCCTACCTGCTGATGAAGTTCGGCACCGACGAGCAGAAGCAGCGCTACCTGCCGCCGATGGCGACGGGGGAGCTGCGGGCCGCGTTCTCGCTCTCGGAGCCCGAGTGCGGATCCGACGTGCAGGCGATCAAGGCGACCGCCAAGAAGGTCGACGGCGGTGATTACGAGATCATCGGACAGAAGATGTGGGTCACGAACGGTCTCCTGTCCGGGCTCGTATTCGTGCTCGTCAAGACCGACCCGAGCGCCGAGCCGAGACATAAGGGGATGACGTGCTTCGTCGCCGAGAAGGAGCCAGGGGTCAGCGAGAACACGGGCAAGTACGCCGGCTTCAACGTCCCCCCAAAGATCAAGAAGCTCGGTTACAAGGGCGTCGAGTCGACCGAGCTCGTGTTCGACGGCTACCGCTGCCCCGCCGAGAACATCCTTGGTGGCGAGGAGGCGGGCATCGGACAGGGATTCGTGCAGATGATGGATGCGCTCGAGGTCGGGCGCGTGAACGTGGCAGCGCGCGGCGTCGGGATCGCCCAGCGCGCGCTCGAGCTCGCGCTGCGCTACTCGCAGGAGCGTCACGCCTTCGGCAAGCAGATCGCCCAGCACCAGGCGATTCAGTTCAAGCTCGCCGACATGGCGACCCAGGTCGACGCAGCACGGCTGCTGACGATGCGCGCCGCGCGCCTGAAGGACGCGGGCGAACGCTCGGACCTGGAGGCGGGGATGGCGAAGCTGTTCGCCTCAGAGGCAGGCCGCTTCTGCGTCGAGGAGTCCTTCCGCATCCACGGCGGGTACGGCTACTCGAAGGAGTACGAGATCGAGCGCCTCTACCGCGATGCGCCGCTGCTGCTGATCGGCGAGGGAACCTCGGAGATCCAGCGGATGGTGATCGGCCGCAAGCTGTTGCAGCGCCACAAGATTTAAGTCGTGGGCCCTAAACTCCGCGTCCTGGCTTCTCCGTCGGACACCAAGTCGCTGATCGAGACCGCGGTCTCGCGCTTCCTCGCCGAGGTACCGGCCCTGCAGCCGCTCAAGCTCGTCGCGGGACTCGAGCTCAGGGGGCGCGGCGACGTGCAGCTCTACCGCGTCGAGCTGCCCGGCCCCACGGTGACCAAGGCGATCGCCGCCGACGCCAAGGTCAAGCTCTCGATTCCCCGCGCTCAGTTCAACGAGCTGGCCACCAAGGGTCACATCAGCGACTGGCGCGAGGCGTTCGAACATGGCGGCGCCCAGGCGACGGGAATCGAACAGGTGCTGAGACTGATCGTCAATGTCGTCGAGCGCCAGGAGGAGCGTGGCCGGACCCGGAAGGCGAGGCATTAAGCGGGTGCAATTTCGGCGTAGGATTTGAGTTCCCGGTCTCAGAGGCCGAAACTAATGCTGCGGAGCGGGTGCTGTCCAGCACCCTCGCCACACCGTCGCCGCCGATGACCACCCCATGACCCTCAGCATTGGACTCGACCTCACCTCCGCCGACGCCGTCGAGGAATCGCTGCGAATCTTCGGGGCGCGCTATCTCGAGCGCGTCTACACCGAGCGCGAGCGACGCGACTGCCGCTCCGACACCGGGCGGCTGGCCGCGCGCTTCGCCGCCAAGGAGGCGGCGATGAAAGCGTTGCGGCGCGAGGACGAGCCGATCCCATGGACGTCAATCGGAGTGTGTGCCGACGGTGCCGGTCGCCCCTCGCTCGAGTTGACTGGCCCGGCGGCGGCCCTGGCGCGCCGGCGCGGCGTCTCAGAGCTCTCGGTCAGCCTCACGCATGAAGGGCCGTTTGCCGCCGCGGTGGTAGTAGCTAGCCTTAGGGAGACAACATGACCGGTGCTATGCGCATTGAGATTCGGCGGGTGCTGCGGGACCACGCGCGGCTTCCGGTCGACGTCGATTCGCTGCGCGACGACGCCGACCTGTTCCAGCTCGGAATGACCTCGCATGCGAGCGTCAACGTGATGCTCGCCCTCGAAGACGCGTTCGACATCGAGTTCCCCGACCAGATGCTGAAGCGAAGCGTGTTCGAGAGCGTCGACGGGATCGCCCGCGCGCTGGATGAGCTCGAGAGTCGAGCGGCATGAGCGTGCTCCTCAGGGAGATCTAGTTTGGCATCGCCGCGCCCCGCCACGGCCGACCAGGCGGAGTTCCTGGAGCAGCTGCTCGGCGACGGCCTGCTCGTTGACAGCGGCGTCCAGGGCATCTACGGCAAGGGCGAGCGCTTCGAGGAGGTGCGCATGGGCATCGACGCCTTGCTGACGCGCACGGCCGCCGGCCTCGGCGCCGAGCGGCTCCGCTTCCCGCCGCTGCTCCCGCGCCGCCAGCTCGAGGCCAGCGGGTACCTGTCGTCGTTTCCTCACCTGGCGGGCAGCATCTTCGCGTTTGAGGGCACCGAGGCGGAGGCGGCCCTCCAGCAGGAGCGCGCGGGCGCGCACGAGGACTGGAGCGAGTTCCAGCAGATGACGGATCTCGTGCTCATGCCGGCCGCCTGCTATCCCGTCTACCCGGCCATCGCCGCGCGCGGAGCGCTCCCGCCCGGGGGAGTCTTCGTCGACGCCGGCGGGTCGTGGGTGTTCCGGCACGAGCCCTCGGGGGATCCGGCGCGGCTGCAGATGTTCCATCAGCACGAGCTCGTCCGGCTCGGCGAGCCCGAGCGCGTACTGCAATGGCGCGACGAGTGGGCCGAGCGCGGGCTCGAGCTGCTGCGCCGACTCGGCCTCGCCGCCGAGCTCGACCGCGCGTCCGACCCCTTCTTCGGCCGCGGCGGCCGCATGCTCGCGACGAATCAGCGCGAGCGGGCGCTGAAGCTCGAGCTGCTGGTTCAGATCGCGGGACCCGAGCCGACGGCCCTCGCCTCGTTCAATCACCACGAGGACCACTTCGGGAGCACGTACGGGATCGAGCTCGCGGATGGCGGCGTGGCCCACACCGCCTGCCTCGGCTTCGGTCACGAGCGGATCGTGCTCGCACTGCTGCGCACCCACGGCCTCGATCCCGGAACCTGGCCCGAGCCCGTGCGCCGCGAGCTGTCGCCGGCATGAGGGTCTCGACCGTGCGCGGCCTGCGCATCGTCGAGGAGCCCACGTGAGCGATCGCGTCGACGGCGGCCGCCCGCTCTACCTTCAGCTCGAGCCCGATCCCGTGTTCGCGTTCGTCCACGAGCCAGAATCAGCGTCCGACCGCCCGGCCGCGATCGGCGCCGTGCTGTGCCCGCCGTTCGGCTGGGACGACGAATGCTCCTATCGCGCCCGCCGCGCGTGGGCCGACACGCTCGCCGGCGCTGGTCATCCGGCGATCCGCATCGACCTACCGGGAACGGGCGACAGCGCCGGATCGCCGCGCGACTCGAGGCGGCTCGAGGCGTGGACGAGCGCGGTCGCCGACGCCGCCCGCTGGCTGCGCGAGGAGCTCGGGTGCGCACGTGTCGTTGCCATCGGGATCGGCCTCGGCGGGATCCTCGCGTGCCGCGCGACCGCGAGCGGCGCGGGCATCGACGATCTCCTCCTGTGGGCGGTGCCGGCCCGCGGCCGCGCGCTCGTGCGCGAGCTGCGCGCGCGAGCCCAGCTCGAAATGTCCGCCGAGCCGGACGCCGACGGGACGACGGAGCGCTCGCCGGAGGACGAGTTCGAGGTCACGGGACAGCTGCTGACGCACGAGACGATGACGGACCTCGAGGGGATCGACCTGACAGCGCTCGCGTTCGACCAGGGGCCGCGGCGCCGGGCGCTGCTCCTCGAGCGCGACGGGATTGCTCCCGACCGGCGCCTGCGGGAGCATCTCGAGCAGGCCGGCATCGCGGTCACGGTCGCGCCGGGCGACGGTTACGGCGAGATGATGGACGACCCGCGCCTCACCCGAGCGCCCGAGGCGGTGATCGCCCGCTCGATCTCATGGCTCGCCGATGCGCCGGCCGTGTCGGTCGCCGGCGATCAGGCCGGCACGGTCGCGCCGGTGCGGGCCGGACAGACACTCGAGCTCGAGCACGACGGCACCGCGATCACCGAGACGCCGGTCATGATCGACCGGGCGTCGGGACGCATGTTCGGCATCCTGACCGAGCCGGTCGGCGGCTCACCAGCCGGCCTCTGCGCGCTGCTCATGAACGCGGGGTCGATTCGGCGCATCGGCCCGAACCGAATGTGGGTCGAGCTGGCACGGCGGTGGGCGGCGCGTGGGGTCCCCTCGCTGCGCATCGACTTCGATGCGATCGGAGACGCCGACGGTGCCGAGCGACAGTACCTCACCACGTTCGAGTTCTTCGTGCCCACGTTCACCGAGCGTGCGATCGCCGCCCTCGACGAGGTCGCCGCTCGCGGTGTGGCGGACCGCTTCATCGTGGTCGGCCTCTGTTCCGGCGCGTACTGGGCGTTGCACTGCGGGCTCGCCGACGAGCGCGTGGCGAGCGCGATGGCCGTCAACCTCGACACGTTCTTCTGGAGCCCTGACGTCGCTGCCAAGCGGATCGCCGGACGCGCACGGCGCGGGCGGACCCGGAGGCAGAT
>PMOY01000272.1:317-10071 GCA_003165655.1 Solirubrobacterales bacterium | reverse complement strand
CGCGAGATCTACGATCTCGACGAGACACTGCTGATCGTCGCCTCCGACCGGATCTCGACCTACGACGTGGTTCATCCGACCCCGATCCCCGACAAGGGCAAGGTTCTGACGGGGCTGTCGACGTTCTGGTTCGAGGGGACCGCCGGGATCGTCCCCAACCATCTGATCTCGGTCACTGACGGAGTCCCGCGCGAGGCACGGGGGCGCGGCATGGTTGTGCGACGTCTCGAGATGCTTCCGGTCGAGGCCGTCGTTCGCGGCTACCTCACGGGCTCGGGCTGGAAGGACTACCAGCGCACCGGCGGCGTGTGTGGGATCGCCCTGCCGGCCGGCCTGCGCGAGTCCGATCGCCTGCCCGAGCCGATCTTCACGCCGGCGACGAAAGCCGAGCTCGGCAGCCACGACGAGAACATCGACTTCGAGGGCGCCGCGAGGCTGATCGGCGACCGGGCACTTTCCGAGCGCTTGCGCGAGGTCTCGATCGCGCTCTACGAGCACGCGGCGGAGCGCGCCCGCGCGCGCGGGATCATCCTCGCCGACACGAAGTTCGAGCTCGGGCTCGATGCCCGGGGCGAGCTGACCCTGGGCGATGAGGCGCTGACGCCGGACTCCTCCCGCTTCTGGCCGGTCGAGGGCTACGAGCCCGGACGGTCGCAGCCGAGCTTCGACAAGCAGTTCGTGCGCGACTGGGCGTCGGGCACGGGCTGGGACCGCACGCCTCCGGCCCCGGCGATCCCCGCAGACGTCGTCCGGCGCACGCGCGCCAAGTACGTCGAGGCGTACGAGCTGATCACCGGCGAGCCCTTCGAAACGTGGCTGCGCCGCACCGAGGGCTGATGCGCGCGCGCGTCCTCGTCCGTCCCAAGGCGGGCATCCTCGACCCCCAGGGGCAGGCGGTCGAGCGCGCGCTGCCGGCGCTCGGCTTCGGCGGCGTCGCCAACGTTCGCGTCGGCCGCATGATCGAGCTCGACGTCGACGATCCCGACCGCCTGCCGGAGATGTGCGAGCGGCTGCTCTCGAACCCGCTGGTCGAGGAGTATGAGATCGTGGAATCGGTCGGCGCCGAAGCCCCCGTCGGCGCCGAAGCCATGGGCGCAGAAGTCGCGCAGGAGGCCAGGCCCTGATGAAATTCGGCATCGTCCGCTTTCCCGGGTCGTGCGACGACGTCGACGCGTTGCTCGCGGCGCAGCGCGTGGGGGAGGCGGTCATGCTCTGGCACGCCGACAGTGACCTCCAGGGCGTCGATGCGGTGATCGTCCCGGGCGGCTTCTCCTACGGGGACTATCTGCGAGCGGGCGCGATCGCCCGGTTTGCCCCGATGATGGAGGAGGTGGCGGAATTCGCGCGCGATGGAGGGCTCGTGCTGGGAATCTGCAACGGCTTCCAGGTCCTGTGCGAGGCGGGGCTGCTCCCGGGAGCGCTCCTGCCGAACATCTCGCTGCGCTTTGTGTGCCGTCAAGTGCGGCTCGATGTGATGAGCGAGTACAGCCCGTTCACGCGCGCATGCCCGCTCGGCGAGCCGTTGTCGATCCCGGTCAAGCACACCACGGGGCGTTACTACGCACCCGAGCACGGGCTCGCCGACACCCAGGTGCTGCTGCGCTACGCACCGGGGGAGAACCCCAACGGCTCCGATCGCGACATCGCCGGCGTGTGCAACGAGTCGGGCAACGTGTTCGGACTGATGCCCCACCCCGAGCACGCGGTCGATCCCCTCACGGGCTCGAGCGACGGCCTCGCGATCTTCGAGTCGATCAGAGCGCACGTTGCCGACCGCGTCGTTGCCTAGCAACCACAGCCACCGGAGCCGCCACCGCGATCTCGGACTCACCGACGTGGAGTACGAGCTGATCCTGGCGGTGCTCGGCCGCCACCCGAACGACCTCGAGCTGGCGATGTTCTCGCTGATGTGGTCCGAGCACTGCTCCTATAAGCATTCGAAGCGGCTCCTGCGCCGCCTCCCCACCGAAGGCCCCCACGTCCTCCTCGGGCCGGGCGAGAACGCCGGCGCCGTGGACGTCGGCGACGGCCTCGCGGTCGCGTTCAAGGTCGAATCGCACAATCACCCCTCAGCGGTCGAGCCGTTCCAAGGCGCCGCCACCGGCGTCGGGGGCATCCTCCGCGACGTGTTCGCGGTCGGCGCGCGGCCGATCGCCATCCTCGACTCGCTGCGCTTCGGCGAGCCCGCGGCCTCCGAGCGCTCGCGCTACCTGCTCGAGCGCGCGGTCGCCGGGATCGGCCACTACGGCAACTCGATCGGGGTCGCGACGGTCGGCGGCGAGATCTACTTCGATCAGGCCTACGAGCAGAACTGCCTGATCAACGCGATGTGCCTCGGCCTGGCTCCGCACGGCCGGCTGATCCGCAGCGCCGCGGTCGGCCCCGGCAACGTGCTCGTGCTCCTCGGCGCGCTGACCGGGCGCGACGGGATCGGCGGCGCCTCGGTGCTCGCGAGCGCCGAGTTCGGCGAGGGCGACGCGGACAAGCGACCCTCGGTCCAGATCGGTGATCCGTTCACCGAGAAGAAGCTGCTCGAATGCTGCCTCGAGCTCCTCGAGGACGACCTGCTCGTGTCGCTGCAGGATCTCGGCGCCGCCGGGCTGACCTCCGCGAGCGCCGAGATGGCGAGCAAGGGCGGCCTCGGCCTCGACCTTGACGTCGGACGCGTGCCGCTGCGCGAGCCGGGGATGGAGCCGTTCGAGGTGATGGTCTCCGAATCCCAGGAGCGGATGCTGTGCGTCGTGACCCCGGACCTTGTTCCGGACGTCATCGCGGTCTGTGATCGCTGGGAGGTCCTGTGCACTGAGATCGGCGCGGTCACCGACAACGGCCGCCTGCGCGTGCTCGACGGCGCCGAGGTGGTCGGCGATCTGCCGGTGGCGGCGCTCGTCGACGAATGCCCGATGTACAACCTCGAGCCCGAAGCCCCGATCGTCTCGCTCTACCCGTCGCCGGCGCCAGTGCTCGGCGGCGGGGAAACGCCGGCCGAGGTCTTGCTCGCGCTGCTCGGCTCGCCCAACCTCGCCTCGCGCCGCCCCGTGTTCGAGCAATACGACTGCATCGTCGGCTCGCGGACGGTACGCCGACCCGACGCGGCCGATGCGGCGGTCCTCGAGCTCCCAGGTGGCGCGGCGCTCGCGATCTCGATCGACGGGAACGGCCGACGCGTCGCCTGCGATCCACGGGCGGGGGCGGCGGAGGCCGTGTACGAGTGCTCGGCCAATCTGGCCTGCGTCGGGGCGGAGCCGCTCGGCCTGACCAACTGCCTGAACTTCGGCAACCCCGAGAAGCCGCACGTCGCCTGGCAGCTGGTGGAGGCCGTCGAGGGTCTGGCTCGGGCATGCGAGGCGCTCGGGGTGCCCGTCGTCGGCGGCAACGTCTCGCTCTACAACGAGGCGCCGACCGGCCCGATCTTGCCGACGCCGGTCGTGGGCATGGTCGGCCGGCTTCCCGATGCGTCACGCGCCGGCCAGATCGGTTTCACCAACGACGGCGATGCGATTGCCCTCGTCGGCCCCTTCGCTCCCTCATTGACGGGCTCCGAGCTGGCGAAGCTCCGCGGCGCCGCGCCGGCCGGCGACCTTCCGGTGATGGAGCCGGGAGCCGTCCGTGAAGCGCATGCGACGGTTCGGGACGCCGTCTGCGCCGGGGCGCTCTCAAGTGCACATGACATTGCTGAGGGCGGCCTCGCGGTAGCCCTGGCGGAATGCTGTGTCGCCGGCGGGATCGGCGCCCGGCTGAAGGTCAGGATCGACGATTGGGTGCGGGAGCTGTTCGGCGAGGCCCCCGGGTGTGCGTTCGTGGTGTCAGGTGCCGAGGAGGTCCTCGGGCCGCTCGGTCGGGTCATCGGACGCGTCGGCGGCGACACCCTCGTGATCCCCGGCGCCCTCGAGGTCGCAGTTTCCGAGCTTCGCGCCGTCAGAGATAACGGCCTACTCCAGTACGCTTCGTCTGCGGTGTGGTCCGAATGACCAATCCCATCGAAGATCGCGATGGACCGCGTGACGAGTGCGGCGTGTTCGGCATCTACGCGCCCGAGCGTGACGTTGCCCGCCTCGCGTACTTCGCGCTGTTCGCACTCCAGCATCGCGGACAGGAGTCGGCAGGGATCGCGACGGCCGCGCGCGGGGGGAACATCATGGCCTTGCGCGACCAGGGGCTGGTGGCGCAGGTGTTCGACGAGCACAAGCTTCGCTCGCTGCTCGGCGACCTGGCAATCGGACACGTCCGCTATTCGACCACGGGGTCCTCCGAGTGGGAGAACACGCAGCCGATCGTCCGCGGCGACCGCCGCGAGCTCGCCCTCGCACACAATGGCAATCTGATCAACGCCGTCGAGCTCCATACCGAGCTCCGCGAGCGGGGCGTCGCTTTCGCGTCGACGTCCGACTCGGAGATCATCGCGGCGCTGCTCGCGACGCATCCCGCGGCGCGGATCGAGGACGCGGTCGCGGACGTGCTGCCGCGGCTCAAAGGCGCCTTCTCGACGGTGGTGATGACCGATGACGCGATCGTTGCCTTCCGGGACCCGCACGGCCTGCGGCCGCTCGCGCTCGGGGTGCTGGACGGCGACGACGGGAAGCCCTCCTACACTGTTGCCAGCGAATCGTGCGCGTTCGACCTGATCGGCGCTCGCTACCTGCGCGAGGTCCAGCCGGGCGAGGTCCTCACACTGACCGAAGAGGGGCTCCGCACGCGCATCGTCGCGGGATCCGAGCGCCACGCGTTCTGCGTCTTCGAGTACATCTACTTCGCCCGCCCCGATTCGCGGATGGCGGGCACCGTGCTCCAGGTCGCCCGCGGGAGGATGGGCGAGAACCTGTGGCACGAGGCCCCTGTGGAGGCCGATCTCGTGATCCCCGTCCCGGACTCGGGCAACGCGGCGGCGCGCGGACTGGCCCGTGCCGCCGGGCTGCCCCAGGACGACGGCTTCATCAAGAACCGCTACGTCGCACGCACGTTTATCCAGCCCGGTCAGGAGCTGCGTAAGCAAGGACTGCGGCTGAAGTTCAACCCCCTGCCTGAGGTGGTGGCCGGGAAGCGGCTGATCGTCGTCGATGACTCGATCGTCCGTGGCAATACGACGCGCCAGATCGTCCAGATGCTCCGCGACGCCGGCGCTGCCGAGATCCATCTGCGGATCTCGGCGCCGCCGATCAAGCATCCCTGCCACTACGGCATCGACATGTCNNTGCTTCACCGGCGAGTATCCGCTCGCCGGTACCGAGGAGGAGGCGAACGGGAAGTTCGCCTTCGAGTTGCCGCTGGTGCGGGCCTGAGGGCCGCCCGGCTCCGGGCCTGAGCGCCGGGGGCTGGGGGCCTGAACGGCGGTGGCTCCGGCCGGTGGCGACCGGCTTAGGAGCGTGACTTTCGGCTCGAGCGCGGATAGCATCGCCCGTGGGTGGAGGTCGCTATCCGAATGGCGGAAGTTCTCGGCGCGCTGTCGTTGATGACAGACCTGGGGTCCGGTGTGCCCTTCGAGAAGGGGCTTCGGACCTGTGTCGCGGCCTCGGCGCTCGCGGAGNNGCGCGGATCACCATGCGGTCTACTTCGCGGCGCTGCTCCGCTCGCTCGGCTGCACGGCACACGCGTCGGTGTTTGCCGAGATGTTCGACGATGATGTCGCCATCCAGCGCGAGCTGAAGACGCTCGATGTCGGCGACCCCGGAATGTTCTCCGCGCAGGCGGAGCGGTTTGCCACTTGGGCCGGGAACGAGCGCGCGCAGAACCTCTCGGCCCGCTTCGCGACGGTCCTGCCGGCGCAGGGGGCGGAACTGGGTCGCGGTGCGTGTGAGGTGAGCGCTGCGCTCGGCGCTCGGCTGGAGCTTCCCGAGGGGGCGATCGCCGCGCTGGATGAGGTGTATGAGCGCTACGACGGTCACGGCTTCCCGGCGGGTCATGCCGGTGACGATCTGACCATTGCCGTCCGCGTCGTGCATGTTGCCGAGCAGGCCGTGATGGCTCACTACGATGGTGGGCCCCAGGCGGCGGTGCACGAAGTGGCTCGCCGAGCGGGAGGCCACCTCGACCCCGACATCTGCGCGAGCTTCGCCGCCAACGTCGAGTCGATTCTCGGGGCGCTCGAGGCGCCCGACATGCTTGCTGCGGCGATCGCCAGCGAGCCGGCGCCTCCGATCACCGCTCCCGCCGGCAACCTGGACCGTGTGTGCTCGGCCTTCGCGAGCTTCGCCGACCTGAAGGGACGATTCCTGCTCGGTCATTCCGAGCATGTCGCGCGACTCGCGGACCGCGCGGCGGCTCTGCTCGGATACGACGACGTCGTCCGCGCGAGGTTGCGCGCAGCCGCGCTCCTGCTCGACATCGGTCGGGTCGGTGTCTCCAGTGCGGTCTGGGATCGACCGAGCCAGCTTGGCCCCGTGGAGTGGGAGCGCGTGCGGCTGCACTCCTATTGGACCGAGCGGATGCTCATGCGCTGCCCCGCGCTCGAGCGGCTTGGACCGCTCGCGGCGGCGCACCACGAGCGCCTGGATGGCAGCGGTTACCATCGCGCGGCACGGGGCAGTGAGCTCTCGAGCGGCGGTCGGCTGCTCGCGGCGGCGGACGTGCTCGCGGCGATGACGGAGGCACGCCCGTACCGTGCGGCGCACTCGCGTTCTGATGCTGCACGTGCTCTGCAGGACGAGGTTCTCTCTGGTTGTCTCGACGCCGAGGCCGTGGGTGCGGTCATCGAGGCAGCCGGGCTGCCGCGCCGACGAACGGCGTGGCCGAATGAGCTCACCGATCGCGAGGTCGAGGTGCTGCGCGTGCTCGCCCGCGGACTCGGGAATCGCGAGATCGCCGAAGCGCTCGTGCTCTCACCGCGCACCGTCCAGCACCATCTGGCGAGCGTGTACGACAAAATCGATCTCCATACGCGGGCGGGCGCGGCGGTGTTTGCGATCGAGCACGGCCTCGTTCCCGCGGCCCCCGATGTTTAGGCCGTTTGGCCGATGCGCCGCCGCGAGGCGGACGCGCATGCTGTGCGACATGACGGGGATCGCCATACCCGATGAGACACTTGATCTCAGCGGTCTCGGCGCCCGAGTGGTTCTGCGACCGACCGGCGCAGACTGCGGGGACGGCGACCTGACCTTCGATGTGATCGGGCGTCCGCGCGGGTTCGTCACGTACCCACATGTGCACGTCGGTCAGGTCGAGACGCATGAGGTGATCAGCGGCGAGATGCGCCTCGACCTGGACGGGCGCACGCATCTGCTGCGCGCCGGCGACCGGATGGAGGTACCCGCCGGAATGGCCCATCGCCAGGTGCCGGGCGGCGTGGGACCGGGGCACGTGCGGGTCACGGTGAGCCCGGCGGGGCGAACCGAGAAGTTCCTCCGATACGTCGCGGAAATGTCCATGGGGGGCAACTTCAACCGTGCGGGCCTGCCTCGCCCGGTCGCCGGGGCGCGACTGATCCGCGATTTCGGCGAGGCGGGACACGCCGCCTTTCCGCCTGTTGCCGTGCAGCGCCTCGCCGCGAGGACGATCCTTGCCGTCTCTGCTCCGGGGCCGGCCCTACGGGCATTGCGTGCGGTGGGAGCCCGTCGGCTGTGGCGGGAGTACGCGTTCACCGACGAGTGGGACGTCGCCGCGCCGCCGCGCGGAGTCTACGAGGTACTGCTCGACGCTCGCACCTACCCGCAGTGGTGGCGACCGGTCTACATCGGCACCGACACCGACGGTCCTCCTGTCGTCGGCAGCATCGCCCATCAGCACTTCAAGGGACGACTCCCGTACCACCTGCGAACCCGTTCACAGCTCGTGCGCGTGGAGCCGCCGGCGCTGATCGAGGCCGAGATCGACGGCGACCTGCGCGGTCGCGGCGTCTGGACGCTCACGCCCACGGCCTCCGGCACGCATCTTCGCTTCGACTGGACCGTGCACGCCGATCGACGGCTGTTGCGTGTCCTCACGCCCGTCCTGCGACCCGCATTGCGTTTCAACCACAGCTGGGCGATCGCGCGGGCGATCGACGGTCTCGAGCCCTACGTCCTGTCCCGGCCACCGGCTCTCGACGGCGACGGCGCGGCAGCGTCCATCAGCCAGAACCGAGCCGAGGTCGCAACATGACGCCCGAGCGTGTGATGAGCGCGGCGAGCGACCACGAAACACCCGCCACACGACCCGCCAGGAGGTTCGATGTCTGCCAGCAATGAGGCGCTCGTGCGCCGCTTCTTCGAAGAATTCTGCAACGACCGCCGCGGCGATGTCGCCGATGAGCTGATCGCCGCGGACTATGTCTCACATGGGCCGCAGGCGCCGCAGGCGGAAGGCCCCGACGGCGTCCGCGAACGGGTCGGTCTCTACCAGGAGGCTGTCGACGGCCACTGGACTGTGGAGGAGATCATGTCGGCCGGCGATCGCGTCGTCGCTCGCTGGACGGGAACCGGGACCCATCGCGGTGAGCTCATGGGCATCGACGCGACCGGTAAGCCGATCTCCGTCGATGCGATCTCGGTGTTTCGGATCGAGAACGGGAAGATCGCCGAGGAATGGACGGTCTGGGACGCGCTGGGCCTGCTCCAGCAGGTCGGCGCGGTGCCCGCCCCCACGGCCTGATCGATCCCGGTCGACACGTGATGCCCGACCGCCTCGCGGGCATGGGGGGCACGAGCGCGACCGGACCTGAGCCGCCGACCGCGCCGCTATCTTCGGGGCCGATGATCGACGCTCGCGCGGCGCTGCACAGCAACTTCGGTTTTCAGGACTTCAGGCCGGGCCAGGCGGAGGCCGTCGCCGCGGCGCTCGGCGATCGTGACGCGCTCGTCGTCATGCCCACCGGGTCGGGAAAGTCGCTGTGCTACCAGCTGCCGGCGTTGATCCGCGACGACCTGACGATCGTGGTCTCACCGCTCGTGTCGCTGATGCAGGACCAGGTGGAGAGCCTTGAGCGAATCGCCCCGGGGCGGGTCGCGATGGTCAACGCCCAGCGCGGTGCGGCGGCCAACGCGCGGACCCTCGAGCGGGCCGTGCAGGGGGAGGTCAGCCTGCTCTATCTCGCCCCCGAGAGGTTTGCTTCGCCGGGCTTCGTGCAGGAGCTCCGGCGGGCGCGGATCGGCCTGTTCGTGGTCGACGAGGCGCACTGCGTCTCCCAGTGGGGACACGACTTCCGGCCCGAGTACTTCCGCCTCGCCGACGCCGCCCGCCACCTCGAGGCGCACGCAATCATGGCGCTGACCGCGACGGCGACGCCGCCCGTCGCCCTCGACATCGCCCGGCGCCTGCGGCTGCGCGTCCCGGTCAACGTCACGACCGGCTTCGATCGACCGAACCTCGGCTTCGCGGTCGTCCCGTGCGCGACGGACGCCGACCGCCGGCGCCGGCTCGTCGCCGCGCTGGGGGTAGCCGATGCCCTGCCCGCGATCGTCTACGCCGGCACCCGAAGCGCGTGTGAGTCGGTGGCCGGGCTGCTGCGGGGCGCGCTCGGGCTTGGCGCGGAGGTGGTCGTCTACCACGCCGGACTCGATCGGGAGCGTCGCGCAGCGGCGCAGCGGCGCTTCATGGACGGCGAGGCAAGGATCGTGGTGGCGACCAACGCGTTCGGCATGGGCGTCGACAAGTCCGACGTGCGCACGGTCTGTCATACGTCCGTGCCCCAATCGCTCGAGGCCTATTACCAGGAGGCAGGACGCGCCGGCCGTGACGGAGCGCCTGCGCGGTGCCTGCTCTTCAGCGCTCAGAAGGACAAGGGGCTGCACGTCTTCTTCATCGAGCGGGCGCGGGTTGCTGACTGGGCCTTCGAGCGCGTGTG
>PMOY01000272.1:0-307 GCA_003165655.1 Solirubrobacterales bacterium | reverse complement strand
GCGCGGGCGATCCTCGGCCACCTCGTGCGCGCGCAGGTGATCGAGCCCTCCCCGGCGCCGCCGGATCGTGCCGCCGGGAGGCTGCGGGCTGACTGGGACCGTCGCGCATACGCCGCGTGCCGTTCCTCGGCGAACGACGCAGAGCGCGTCCGCTGGCGGCAATATCGCGCCGTCTGGGACTTTGTCGAGCGGGGTCGCTGCCGGCGGACCTCGATCCTGCGTCATTTCGGCGACGGCGCCGACCCCGCGCCGGTGGTGCCGTGTTGCGACGTGTGCGAACCGCAGCTCGTGCTCCCGCCCGAGCCGG
>PMOY01000146.1 GCA_003165655.1 Solirubrobacterales bacterium | reverse complement strand
CCGATGTACGACCCGATGGTCGCGAAGCTGATCGTCTGGGATGCCGATCGCGAGCAGGCGACGGCGCGGATGCTGCGGGCCCTGCGCGAGTACGAGATCGAAGGACTGAAGACGCTGCTGCCCTTCCACGAGGCGATCCTGCAGACCCCCCAGTGGGCGAACGCGGAGACCTGCCGCGACCTGATCGAAGACCGCAAGTGGCTCAAGACGCTCGCATTCCCACCGCGCGAGCAACCGTCGCCCGCCGCCAAGGCCGGCGAGAATGCGCAGCCCGCGTCCCTCGAGCAGAGCTACACCGTTGAGGTCTCGGGACGGCGTTTCGACGTCAAGGTCATCGGCCCCGCTTTCGGCGCCGGCGCCGAGGCCAACGGCACGTCCACCGAGATTGCCGCGCGGCCGCCTCCGCGACGCAGCGAGCGTCGCGGCGTGGGCGCTGTCAGCGGCGCGGGCGGTGCGGGCGGCAACGGAGGCGACACGCTGCAGTCCCCGATTCAGGGCACCGTGCTCAAGGTCGCCGTCGAGCAGGGAGCACGGATCGAGGAGGGCGCCCTGGTCTGTGTGGTCGAGGCGATGAAGATGGAGAACGAGATCACCGCGCACAAGTCGGGCACGATCGACGAGCTGTCGGTCGCGGTCGGCGCGTCGGTCGCATCCGGTGACACGATCGCGGTGATCGCCTCGCCCGTTGCCCCCGGATAGCATCTGCGTCCTGGTCGGTGTCTTCGCCGGTCGCTCGGGACAAGCACTCGAGATCCACGGAAGGAGAAAAACGTGAGATTCGCAAGCAAGCCCACGGCCGTCGCCCTGCTCTGCTTTGTCGTCGCGGGCTGCGGCAGCTCGAGCAAATCGACCGCGAGCAACCCGACCGCCGCCTTCAGGGCTGGCTATCTGGCGCAGCGGGGGCCGCTCAACCAGACTGGCACCGCGATCGGACAGGCGGTGGACGGCGCCAGCCATGAGTCCAACGCGCAGCTCGCAAGCGAGTTCGCCGGCCTCGCCACGCGCTTGCACGGGCAGCTCGTGAAGCTCAGCAAGCTCACGCCGCCAGCGAGCCTTTCGAGCGCGTTCCGTGCGGCTCTCGCCGCGGCCAACAAGGTCGACGCCGACCTGCGTGCGATCTCGGCCGCCGCGTCCGGCAACAGCGAGCCTGCCGCGAAGACTGCCGCTGAGGCACTCGTTCTCGACGCAGAGGCGATGACGTCGAGCGCCGCGCCGATCAAGCAGAAGCTCGGGATCAAGTAGCGGCGACGTGCCGCGAGTTGGCGGCGTGGAGCCGGTGCTGGGTCGGCGTGCGCCGGCCTCGTGGGAGCCGTGCCTCGGCACCACTGCGCCCGAGCGCGTCGAGGTAGGCGAGATCCTCATCGAGCACTGCGCGCGCCCGCGCGTTGTCAAGCGGGGACCCGTGTCCCGGAACGACGGTGTCGGCGCGCTCGACGAGCGGCCGCAACCGTGCGAGCGTCGCCGCGTAGGCCTCGAGCGACCCGCCGTCGGAGATCACCGGGATCTCGACCGGAGAGAGGTAGTCGCCGCACACGAGCACCCCTGCCCAGGGCAGCCAGTACGCCGTGCCGTCGGCGGTGTGGCCGTCGGCGGGATGGAGCTCGATCTCGTGCTCGTCGCCGAGCGAGAGCCGGCCGGGCACCGGGAGCGTCTGAACCGCCCCAAGGCGGAGCGGCCCCGCCCGCTCGATGTACTGCTCCTCGTCGAATCCCCGCAACGCTCGCTGGGCGCGTCCGGGCTCATCCGCGAGGCGCTTCCCGGTACTCTCGCCGCAGCCGAGTGCTGACGTGGGGAAGGCGCTCCGCCCGAGCAGGTGATCCCAGTCGGCGTGGGTCGCGAGCAGTCCAGACACGGGAAAGCCGCTCTGCTCGAGCAGGCCGGGAAGCGCGTCGAGCTCGTCCGGATCGACCGGGGAATCGATCACGAATCCCTCGACACCGGCCCGGGTGGCGGTGCACGTCGTCTGCCACACCCGGCTGACGAGGACGACGACGTCGGTGTGGACCGCGAGTGCCCTCACCCACTACGTCACTCCGATGAGCTTCGCTGCCTCTCGCAGGCTTGAAACCTCGGCGTCGGGCTTCTTCTGCCCCGGCTCGAGCTCCTGCTTGTTGCGGTTGACCCAGATCACGGGGATCTTCTTCTTCAGACACGGCTCGACGTCGTGGTAGTAGCTGGCGGCGATGTGGATCCATCCCTTCTTGGAGCCGATTCGCCGCTCACACTCGGTGAAGTGCGCCGGATCGGGCTTGTAGGAGCGGACCTGCTGCGCCGTGACGACGAGATCGAAGTCAAGCGGGATGTGACGCCGAGTCTGGCCGAGCAGCTTGTCATCGATGTTCGTGATCAGCCCGATCTTGTATTTCTTGGCGATCTTGGCGAGCACGGGGTTGGTCTCTTTAAACGGCATCCAGCGCTGGATCGACTCGGGCAAGAAGCCCGAGCGCGACGGCTCGAGCGGCCAGCCGAGCTTCTTCGAGATCTGCACCGCGGTCCGTCGCAGCACCTCTGCGTAGAGCTCATAGGAGCCGGCCTCGATCTGCTGCTGGATCTCGTGGAAGAGGGGGATCAGCTCGTCGCGCTCGATCGTGAACCCGTCACGCTCGGCTTCTGCGCGGAAGGCTTCGTACGCGCCCGTATCCCAGTCGATCAGGGTTCCATAGACGTCAAAAGTGACGAATGTGATGTTCTTGGGAATCGCCATAAGCTCGGTGATGATGCCACGGGCCCACGATCAGCGCCATCGTGATGCCCTGGGAACACGCCGCGTGCTGCTTCCGGGCCGCCTCGCGGCGAGGATCTCGGCGCCGATCCACTACAGTCTCGCCCGCTGATGGATCTGTTGGAGTACCAGGGCAAGCAGCTCTTCGCCCGTCACGGCGTCCCCGTCTCACCCGGCAAGCCGGCGCGCACAGTCGAGGAGGCGGTGGCGGCGGCCGACGAGATCGGGTACCCATGCATGGTCAAGGCGCAGGTCCAGATCGGCGGACGCGGCAAGGCGGGCGGGATCAAACTGGCTGATGGCCGCGCCGACGTGCTGGAGCACGCATCGGCGATCCTCGGGATGGACATCCGCGGTCTGACGGTCAAGGAGCTGTGGATCGAGCTTGCCTCCGAGATCGCGTCCGAGTACTACGCGTCGATCGTCTT
>PMOY01000332.1 GCA_003165655.1 Solirubrobacterales bacterium | reverse complement strand
TCGGCATCTACTTCTTCACCTCGCTCTACCTCCAGCAAGTCCTGCGCTTCTCAGCGACCACGGCCGGCGTGGCCTTCGTGCCCATGGCGATCCTCATGGCCTTCGGAGCCGGTATCTCTGACCGCGTGGCCGCCCGGATCGGCGCACACCGCACCGTCGGCGGCGCCATGGGCCTGATGGGAGTCGGAATCCTCTCGGTCAGCCTGCTCGGCGCTCGCACCACCTTCGCCGACCTGATGCCCGGCTTCGCCATCATCGGCATCGGTGGCGGGCTGACCATCCCCCTGACCTCCACCATCCTGGACAGCATGCCCGCCGACCGAGCCGGCGTCGCCTCGGCCGTGTTCAACGCATCACGAGAAGTCGCCGGCCTGCTCGGCATCACCGTCATCGGTGTCATCCTCCGCGCCCGCCAAACCGCTGAGATCCATCTCGGCCATCCGGCGATAACCGCCTTCCTCAGCGGCTATCGCCTCGGACTCGTCGTCGCCGGAATCCTCGTCTCCGGCGGCGGGATCGCGGCCTGGCTCGCGCTGCGAAATCTCTCCTCGAACAGACCCACCACGGAGCAGGCCCCGCCCCTTTCCGCCAGCGAGACAGCAATCGCCATCACCGCATGAGCGCCAGACGTCCGGGGACCGAACGGCGTGACCGCGAACGATGAGAGCCGGGAACCGTCGCTCCTGGCCACCGCCGGCGCCTGACTGAGCGTCTAGGCCCGTGTGGCGTCGATGGCGACAGCCTCAGTCCGACGCGCCGGATGGCGGCGTGGTCGGAGCGTTCCGGCCGAGCTCAGGTGCGAGCCAGTGGGTGACGGTGGTGGGTCGGCTGGGATCGGTCATCGAGGAGATCTGCTCGAGGCGCTGCTGGTCGCGGAGGCTGACGCGTTCATGCTGGCGGAGGTGTTCCTCCCAGGAGCCGACGACGAACTGCTCGAGGACGTGACCGGGATCGACGGCATCCCGCCACACGCGCCAACTGACCGCGCCCGTTCGACGTCGGGCGTGGCGCCCGGCGTACAGCGCCTCGACGAGATCTCGCTCCAGCCCCGGCCTGGGCCGGTACTCGACCGTCACCTGCACGGGCCCGTCAGTCGCCTTCGCGCCGACGAGCTGTGGGTCTGGCCAGTCGCCGGCCGGCAGCAGGTCGTGAGGCGAGATCGCCCTGAACGGCAGCCACACGCCGGCCACGCCGACCAGCGCGATCCCGACGGCGGCGGCGAGGAGCGCTGCGGTCAGTCCGGCGCTCTGCGCGGTCACGCCGAACGCAGCACTACCGAGCGCGCCGCCGCCCTGGAAGATCACCAGGTAGTAGGACATGCCACGTGCCTTGGCCCACCCGGGCAGCGTGGACTGATACTGGGAGTTCAGCGTCGAGAGCACGAATATCCACGCGACGCCGGCGATGAGCAGCGCCAACGCAGCGAGCGCGCTGACCCGCACGTAGGCCAGCGCCAGCGTCACCCCGGCGAAGACAAGCGTGCTGCTGGTCATCAGGGCCGTCGGGGTCACGCGCCCGCGCAGGCGTGGCAGCGCCGCCGCTCCTGCGACCGCGCCGATGCCCACGCCACCGAGCAGTAGCCCGTATCCGCCGGAGCCGAGATGCAGTCGCGTGTGCGCGACCACCGGCAGGAGCGCCCACATCGAGCTGGCGAAGAACATGAACAAGCCCGCGCGCAGCAGGATGACGCGCAGGGCCGGGCTCGCGGCGACATAGCGTGCTCCGGCGCGGATCGCCCCAGCGACGTGCTCGGGAGCGGTGGCGCTCACCGGGTGGGCGCCGCCCCGCCAGCGAGCGACCGCGCCGATCACCGGCACAAAGCTCGCCGCGTTGACGAAGAACAGCACGGCGGCGCTGGTCGCTGCATAGAGCGCACCGCCGATCGCGGGGCCGATCGCGCGGCTGAGGTTCTGGTTGACGGCGCCCAGCGCGATCGCCTGTGTCCGATCCTCGGGCGCGACGAGCTCGGGCTGCAGTGTCTGCCACGTGGGTGACGTCAGCGTCTGCCCGGCGCCGACAGCGAAAATCAGCGCGAGCAGCACCCACGGCGTCACCAGCCCGGCGAGCGCGAGGCCGGCCAGCACCAGCGCCGCGAGCAGCATGAACGACTGCGAGGCGATCAGCAGCCGACGGCGATCGACGAGATCACCGATGGCTCCCGCCGGCACAGCGAGCAGGACAACCGGAAGTCCCGCTGCCGTCTGAATCAACGCAACGAGCGTGGCCGACGTCGTCAGGGTCAGCATCAGCTCCTGGGCGCCGACCGTCTGCATCCAGCCACCGACGTTGCTCACGAACTGCGCTGACGCCATCCGCGCGAAATCCCGGGAGCGAAACGGCGCCCACGCCGACGAGCCAGTCGTCCGCGTCGCGTCGTCTTGCCGCTGGGCATCGTCAGTGGACGCCTTCATCGCCTCGGCATTATCGCCACGGGCAAGCGGCTTCCTTTCGGTGTCCCGGAGCGTGGCAGAGCTGAGCGCCAGCGTCGCCCACTTTGGTTCACTATTCAGGGTGCCATCTCGTATCGAGCCGCCCGGGAAACGAGCGGCGATCTGCCTGCCGCGCCGGCTCGGTCAAGTGAGGAGTAGCCGATGAGTTTTGCCGTCCAGATTCGTGCGATCGCCTGGCGCGGCTCGCTGGAGGCGCGTGGACTGCGAGCGGCCGTACGTTCAGGGATGCTCGGCCTCGAGTCGCCCCGGACGCTCCGCGCTATCGCCGGCGCGCTGCGCGGCTACGGCGTGTTCGGATCGGCCTCGCGGATCGCCTCGCTCCGCCATGGCGATCTCCCGGCGATCGTCGACGAGCGCGGCGAGCTGACGTTCACCGAATTGGACGAGCGCGTCAACCGCCTCGCCAACGCACTGGACGCGAAGGGGCTCGGACGCGGGTCGAGCGTCGGCGTGCTGTGTCGCAATCACCGTCAGCTGCTGATCGTCGCGTTTGCGGTGGCGCGCGCCGGATTGAACGTGATCATGCTCAACACCTCCTTCTCGGCGCGGCAGTGTGCCGAGGTCGCCCAGCGCGAGGGAGTCGATCTGCTCGTCTATGACTCCGAGCTCGCTGATGCGGTCACCGACGTTCAGGCGCCGCGTGGCAAGCTTGCCGTCGCGATCGATGATCCCGGCGCCGACGAGCTCGATCTCCTGATCGCCACAGGCGCCGCCACGCTGCCTCCTGCGCCAACCAGCGCCGGTCGGATCGTGATCCTCACCAGCGGCACCACGGGCACGCCGAAGGGCGCGCCGCGTGAGGATCCGCGAGGGTTCATCGGGGTCGGGGCGATGCTGGAGCGGATGCCGATGCGAGCCCGCGAGGCCACCGTCGTCGCGCCGCCGCTGTTTCACGGCACCGGGCTGGTGATCGCGCTGCTGTCGATTGGGCTGGGCTCAAAACTCGTCCTGCGGCGGCGCTTCGACGCAGCCCGGCTCCTCGACGACATCGCCACTCACCATGCGACCGTCGTGTGTGTCGTGCCCATCATGCTCCAACGGATAGATGACCTCGCCGAGCGCGTCCATCGTGCTGATGGCGACCTCGGCGGGCAGCTGTGATCCGGCGGAGAAGACGATCCGCAGCGACGACAGGTCGCGGACCTGGACCTCGTCGCCGAGCGCACGTAACCCACCAGCACCGCCGGCACGTCTCGGCGATCGCGCGGGGGCACGCGGGTCCGCGACCGGCGCGGTCGCGGGGCTCAGATGCTGAGCTCCGCCAGTTCGCGCTTGAGGATCTTCCCCGTTGGGTTGCGCGGCAGATCGTCGAGGAACGCGACGTCTCGGGGCACCTTATAGCCTGCGAGGTTCTCCCTCACATACGCCTGGAGCTCGTGGGCAGAGAGCGGCTGCTCGTCGCGGCGTAATGGTGAACTGTGGACCGCATGAGAACGTGAGGAGGAGGACGAGATGAGCGCGGGAGGGACGCATCCACGGGCGGGCGAGCTGCCCGGGCCTGCTGACCTGATCGATGTCGATCGTCTGGTCGGCGCCTATTACGATCGTCGCCCGGATCCGTCAGATCCGGCGCAGCGGGTCGCGTTTGGGACTTCTGGTCATCGTGGGTCGTCGCTGGCCGGGACGTTCACGGAGGCTCATGTCGCCGCGATCAGCGAGGCGGTGTGCCGCTATCGCGAGGCGCGCGGGGTTGACGGTCCGTTGTTTCTGGGCCGCGATACGCACGCTCTGTCCGGGCCGGCGTTTCGCACGATCGTGGAGGTGCTCGTCGCCCACGGCGTGCAGGTCGTGGTCGACGCCGACGGTGCCGCGACACCGACGCCGGTGATCTCGCACGCGATCCTGTGCCATAACCGCGGTGGTGGGATCGGTCGAGCGGACGGGATCGTGGTCACGCCGTCGCATAACCCGCCCGGGGACGGCGGCTTCAAATACAACCCCACGCATGGCGGGCCCGCCGACACTGACGTCACCGGGTGGATCCAGCGCGAGGCCAACGGGCTACTCGAGGACGAGCTCCGAGGGGTTCAGCGTTTGCCGTTCGCCTCCGCCGAGGTCCACCGCCGCGACTACGTGTCGGCGTACGTCGACGATCTCCCGGCGGTCATCGACCTCGACGCGATCCGCGCATCGGGGCTGCGGTTGGGTGTCGACCCGCTCGGTGGCGCCTCGCTCGCGTATTGGGTCGCGATCGCCGAACGCCACCGCCTCGATATCACCGTCGTCTCGGACGCTCTCGATCCGACGTTCAGGTTCGTGCCGCTGGACTGGGACGGGAAGATCCGCATGGACTCGTCCTCGCCGTGGGCGATGGCGCGCCTGCGCGAGCTCGCCGGGGACTTCGAGATCGCGTTCGCGAACGACCCGGACGCTGATCGCCACGGCATCGTCACACCACGCGCCGGGCTGATGAACCCCAACCACGTCCTCGCGGCCTGCATCTGGTACCTGTTCGGTGGCCACCGCGAGTGGGGAGACGGCGTCGGCGTCGGCAAGACGCTCGTCAGCTCGAGCGTGATCGACCGGGTCGCGGGCGACCTCGGCCGGCGGCTCGAGGAAGTGCCGGTTGGGTTCAAATGGTTCGTGCCCGGCTTGCTCGCGGGGACGCTCGGGCTCGGAGGGGAGGAGAGCGCAGGCGCGTCGTTCCTGCGCCGTGACGGGACCGTCTGGACCACCGACAAGGACGGCCTGATTCCGTGCCTATTGGCCGCCGAGATGACGGCGGTCACCGGCCGCGACCCAGGGGAGATCTACGATCGGCTCGCCTCGCGTTTCGGTCGCGCGGCGTACAAGCGCGTCGACGTCGCCGCCTCACCCGAGGAAAAGCACGCGCTCAGCCAACTCTCGCCCGACCAGGTGCGCAGCTCGCAGCTCGCGGGAGACACGATCACCGACGTGCTCACGACCGCCCCGGCCAACGGCGAGCCGATCGGCGGGCTCAAGGTCGTCACCGCGCACGGCTGGTTCGCCGCCCGGCCATCCGGTACCGAAGATGTCTATAAGATCTACGCTGAATCATTCAACGGCGAGGAACACCTCGAGCGGATCCTCGCCGAAGCGCAAGAGATCGTGTCCGGCGCCCTGTCGAACGCCGCAGCGGGTGCTCTCATCATCCCCGACCCACAGCGCTGACGCTGTCCGATGCATCGGGGTCACCCACGGCGCGATCACCGGCGCTGAGGTCGAGCGCGCGGTGAACGGCACCCAATGAGCTTCAGCCGGCGACCGTCGCCCGCGCGGCGCCATTCGCCTGGAAGGTCGCCAGGCCGAGCCACGCCAGGAGCCACCCGGTAGCGATACGGAACAGAGCAGTCTCGGCGCGGCGACCCGGACGCTTCGCCGCGACGATGACGGCGACCGCAATCGGGCCGAAGCCCGCAGCCGTCAACGCCGAACCGGCGGCCCGATGCCCGGTGCTCCGCGCCTCGTCGCTGCGCATCGTCGACGGGATACGGATGCCGGCAAAGAGGTTCCTCGGCAACCGCCCCGTCGCCGCCAGACGTCCCAACGCGACGACGATGACGCCGCTGAATCCGAACCGGACCGCCCTCATCACCCCTCCTCCTCCAAGGTCCGTTCGGCGCTTGGAACAGCCTCGAGTCGTCCGTCCGGGATGGGCTCGCCGCTTTCGATCGAGAGTCCGTAGGTGCCGGCCGCGAGCCGCGCCTCTGCGCGATCAAGGGCGTCGAGCTCTCGGTGAAGATCCTCGGCACGACCAGCGTCGAACTCGTCCTGGTAGAGGTCTTCGGAATCCCGCTCACCTGGCTCGATGCGATCGGAAGCCTCCAGGGGACCTGGGCGGTCGAGGGCGGCAATGGCCCGTTCGATTCGTATCCGCTCACGCGCAAGCAGTTCTCGCGCACGGTCAGAGTCCATAAACGGCAGGTTACCCGCCGGCGTCCCGGCGTGTGCGTCCACACGCGCGAGAGATGAAGCGCGAGCGGGCGCCGGACGTGACTGTCCGGGCGAGCGCCGACCGGGGGCCGACCCTCGACTGCCGCTGGGCGAGCAGTAGGGTGAAAGCCGCCATGAAGATCATCTACACGCTGACCGATGAGGCGCCCGCGCTGGCCACGCAGTCGCTGTTGCCGGTGCTCCGGGCGTTCACCGCGGCGGCGAACGTGGAGGTTGAGCTGCGCGATATCTCGCTCGCGGGACGGATCCTCGCGCAGTTCCCCGAGCGTCTCACCTCCGACCAGCGCGTCGCCGACGCTTTGACCGAGCTTGGCGAGCTTGCGAAGGCGCCGCAGGCGAACATCATCAAGCTCCCGAACATCAGCGCGTCGGTGCCGCAGCTCAAGGCGGCGATCGGCGAGCTGCAGAGCAAGGGATACGCGATTCCCGACTACCCGGACCAGCCGTCCGACGCGGAGCAGCGCGACGTGCGCTCGCGCTACGACACCGTCAAGGGGAGCGCCGTGAACCCGGTCCTGCGCGAAGGCAACTCCGATCGCCGCGCGCCCGCGTCGGTCAAGGCGTACGCGCGCCGGCACCCGCACTCGATGGGAGCTTGGTCACGGAGCTCGCGCTCGCACGTATCGACGATGAGCGACGGCGACTTTCGCTCGACTGAGCAGTCGGTCACCGTCGAGCACGAAGGCACGGTCAGGATCGAACACGTCGCGCCGGACGGGGCGGTGACCGTGCTCAAGGAGACGATCCCTGTCCTCGAGGGCGAGGTGCTCGACGCCGCCGTGATGCGCCGCACAGCTCTGGAGGAATTTCTCGCAGCTCAGATCGCCGACGCGAGGAAGCAGGGCGTGCTCTTCTCCGTGCACCTGAAAGCCACGATGATGAAGGTGTCCGATCCGATCATATTCGGCCACGCGGTGCGCGCCTACTTCGCTGATCTCTTCGCCGAGCATGGCGCTGCGCTGGCCTCCGTGGGCGTCAATGCCAACGATGGCATGGCGGCACTACTGACCGCAACCGAGCAGCTCCCCGAGGACGAGCGCACCGGAGTGCACGCGGCGATCGATGCTGCCTACGCGAACGGCCCCGCGCTGGCGATGGTCGACTCCGATCGCGGCATCACAAACCTCCACGCGCCCAGTGATGTGATTATCGACGCGTCCATGCCAGCGGCGATCCGGTCCTCCGGGCAGATGTGGAACGCCGAGGGACAGCCGCAGGATGCAAAGTTCGTGATCCCCGACCACGCGTACGCGGCGGTGTACTCCGAGGCTGTGAAGCACTGCCGGGAGCACGGCGCGTTTGATCCGGCGACGATGGGAACCACCGCTAACGTCGGGCTGATGGCCCAGGCGGCCGAGGAGTACGGCTCACACGACACCACGTTCGAGATGACGGCCGGCGGCACGGTCCGCGTCATCGATAGCGCCGACGCAACCCTGCTCGAGCATGCCGTCGAGACGGGAGATATCTGGCGCCTGTGTCGGGCCAAGGACGCGGCGATCAAGGATTGGGCGCGCCTCGCGATCATGCGGGCTCGCGAAACGGGCACACCGGCGGTCTTCTGGCTCGATGAGACCCGCCCGCACGACGCACAACTGCTGCGTACGGTCCGCGCGGCGCTCGCCGAGCTCGACACCAACGAGCTACAGATCGAGATCATGGACGTCGCCGCCGCCACGCGCTTTACGCTCGAGCGGGCTCGGCGCGGCGAGGACACGATCTCGGTCACCGGCAACGTGCTGCGCGACTACCTGACGGACCTGTTCCCCATCCTCGAGCTCGGAACGAGCGCCAAGGTCCTGTCGATCGTGCCGCTGATGGACGGCGGTGGTCTGTTCGAGACCGGTGCCGGCGGATCGGCTCCCAAGCACGTCCAGCAGTTCCTGAAGGAGAATCATCTGCGCTGGGATTCCCTCGGCGAGTTCCTTGCGCTCGTCCCCTCCCTCGAGTTGCTCGCGGAGAAGACCGACAACCCGAGTGCCAAGCTCCTCGCCGACACGCTTGACCGGGCGACGGGGCGCGTGCTCGAGGAGAACCGCTCCCCGTCTCGGAAGGCCGGGGAGCTGGACAATCGTGGCAGCCACTTCTACCTCGCGCTGTACTGGGCGCAGGAGTTGGCCGAGCAGACCGTCGACCCCGACCTCGCCGCGCGCTTCGCACCCTTGGCGGAGGAACTGAGCGCAAGGGAGGCGACGATTGCGGATGAGCTGAGGGCGGTGCAGGGTCCACCCGTGGACATCGGCGGCTACTACCGGCCCGAACCGGAACAGGTCGCGGCGGCGATGCGGCCGAGCGTGACTCTGAACCGTGCGCTCGATGACTGGTCCGCCCGCTGACGGAGGCCATGATGTCCCGGGTGTTGGCCGTTGATGTGCGAACGTCTGACTGCTGAGCACCGGAGTTCGGCAGGTCGGGGGCGAGTGGGAGCGAGGGGCGTCCTCGCGCTCGCGATGGCACTCGCGCTCGCCGACACGTCGATCGTCACGCTCGCGCTACCCCAGGTCGAGAGTGATCTGCATACCGGCGTGACGGGCGTCGCGGCTGTGCTCTTCGTCTACGCGGCGGTGCTCGCGGTCGTCCTCGCGCTCGCGAGCCGCACGGCGGGCGAGGGAACGGCCGGACGGTGGGCGCCTGGCGGCTTCGGCCTCCTCGCTGTCGCGTCGCTCGCGTGCGCCGCCGCCGATCGGCTCGACGTGCTCCTCGCCGGTCGCGTGCTGCAGGCCGTGGGCGCGGCAGCCGCCCTCATCGGCGGCTTCGCGCTGATCGACGGTGCCGGTCGCGGGCGCCGGGCGTGGAAGGCCGCCTCGATCCTCGGGGTAGCGGTCGGACCCGCGCTCGGCGGGGCCCTCACCCAGCTCTTCGACTGGCGGGCGATCTTCATCGCCCAGGCGCCGGTCGCCCTCGCCGGAGCATGGGTCACGCTGCGTTCTCCACCGGTGACGACCGCGCCCCCGCGCGAGCCGCTGAGGCGGCCGCGGGCTTCGCGCACGCGCCGGGCGGCGCTCACGAGCCGTGCGGCGCTGGCGCTCGTCACGGCTGCGCTCAGCGCGGTGCTCTTCCTCGTCATCCTGCTTGTCATCGCCGGATGGAACGTCTCGCCGCTCAGCGCCGCCGCTGCGGTCACGCCGCTCCCGCTCGCGGCCGCCCTGGCCTGGGCGATCCGCGGTCCGGCCCGGACGCGAGCGGTCGCGGGGTGCGCGCTGATCGGCGCCGGCGTGCTCGCGCTCGCCTGGATCCCCCAGGCCCACCTCGCGTGGATCGTGCCTCCGGAGCTCATCGCCGGCCTCGGCATGGGATGCGCCCTCGGCGCGCTGTCCGGTGAGCTGCTGCCGGAGCGTACGCCGCGCCAGGCAGCGGGGCTGCTCAGCGTCCGGCATGCGGCGATCGCCCTCGTGCTGGTCGTGCTCGCGCCGATCATCGCCAGCCAGCTCGACGCCGCGTCCCACACCGCCGAGCTCCAGGGCGTCGCGCTCCTGCTCGACTCTCCCTTGCCGCCACAGAGCAAGCTGACGCTCGTCCCCGAACTGCTCAGGATCGCCGATGCGCGCCAGCCCCGCGCGAGCCTGCGCGCCGGGCTCGCCGACCAGCGCCACCGGTTCACCGGAGCTGACCGCGTCGCGTTCGACCAGCTCGCGTCGCAGGCCGACGAGACCGTGCTCGCGGCGGTCGGGCGGAGCTTTCACCTCGCGTTTGTGATCTCGGGCGTGCTCGCGTTCCTCGCGAGTGCGCTGCTGCTGGTCGAGCGGGCGCCCCGTGCGCGCTCCAGGACGGAGCGTGGACGGCGCGACGGCGGCGATCGGGCCGGGGCGCGCCGGCTCGCTCGGGCCGTGATTCCGATCGCCTCTCTGTGCATCGCCGCACCCGTCGCGTACGCGTCGCTCGATCACGAGCTCGCGCCGGCGCCGGTCACGCTCGGGAATCCGTGCGCCGGCGGGCCGACCCCGCGTGCCGCGGGGATCGGCGGCCTCGCCGAGGACGGCGCGCTCGCGCTGCTCGACGTCGCTGCGTGTCGTCTGCACACGAGTCGCGAGGAGCTCGTGCTCGCGCTGACCGACCCTTCCGAGGCCGCCCGCTTCGCGGTCCAGCACCCCGAGTTCGATCCGACCACGCTCGCCAAGCTCCTCGTCGGCCTGCTCGCGAAATCGTAAGGCGAAGGATCTATGAGACCGTATCTGCGCCAATCGATAAGGAGCAGCAATTCTACCGTCCGTCGAGCTTCGGCGAACCGAGAATCGGCCTGCAACCCCCAGTCATGGGCATGGGTCCCGCGGAGGAGGTAGCGCGCCCGCGGGAGGTCGTGTTTGCCTACGGATCGCTCCTGGAGCTAGCGAACGATGCGGCCGAGGTGCGGGCCGAGGCGACGCGTCAGGTGTCGCTGGTGGACGGATATCGACGAACGTGGGGCGTCGCCATGGACAACGCGAGAACACTTCCGGGATACAAGTACTACGTCGACCCCAGGACCGGTGAGCGGCCGGCGGTCTTCGTCGTCTTCCTCGATATCGTGGCCGACCGGTCAGGGCAGGTGAACGGGGTCATGCTTGATGTGTCACACGAGGAGCTCGACGGCTTGGATCGGCGTGAGCGGAACTACGAGCGAGTTGAAGTGACAGCGGGGCTCAGCCGTCCAGTGAGCGCGACGGTGTGGGCTTATGCGGGCACGGCGGGTGCACGCGAGCGGTTCCGACGCGCGCTGCGGATGGGGAAAGCGGTGATCAGTGAGGATTACTACGATCGCGTGCTCGGAGCGTTCGCCGGGTCGGGACGAAACGCTGCGGCCGAGTTTCGAGCGCTGACCGACGCTCCTCCGTGCCCGATCGTGCCCCTCCGGCGCGTCGATCTCTCGGCGACGTAGGAGGATTAGGCAGTCGCGGCCTCGAGCACGAGGATCAGGTCGCCCTGCTCGAGCCTGCCGCCGGTCCGCGCGGCGATCCGGGCGACGCGCCCGGTGTGCGGAGCGGTGATGGTCGACTCCATCTTCATGGCTTCGAGAACCGCGATCGCGTCGCCTTCGGCTACCTCGTCGTCCTCCTTGACCTGAACGGTGACGATCCCGGCGAGCGGCGACGCCACGTGGTCGGAGTCGTTCGGATCGGCGCGTTCGACGGCGGCCGAGCTGACCTGGATCGACTCATCGCGGACGTCGATCGGTCGCAGTTGGCCGTTGAGTCGAGTCAGCACCGTGCGCATGCCCCGCGCGTCGGGCTCGCCGATCGCTTCCAAGCCGACCACGAGTCGCACCCCTGGCTCGAGGTCGATCGCGTGCTCGTTGCCTTCCTTGAGGCCATAGAAGAACGGCAGGGTGGGGATGACCGACACGTCGCCGTAGCGCTCGCGGGCCTCCTGCTGATCGCGAAACGGGCCGGGGAACATGAGCTTGGAGAGCGCGGCGCGCCGGCCGGGACCCGGCTCGGGCAGCGGCGGCGCATCGTGGTGGGCCGCGCCGTCGGCGCCGCTCGCGGAAGCCCCGCGCAGAGCGCGCTCGGCGAACGGTTGCGGCAGTCCGCCCGCGGGCTCGCCCAGCTCCCCCCGCAGAAACGCGAGCACCGAGTCGGGGAGGTCGAAGCGCTCGGGGTGCTCACGCAGGTCGTCCCAGTCGATCCCGCCCGACACCACGAACAGTGCGAGATCGCCCACCACCTTGCTCGTGGGGGTCACTTTGACGATGTCGCCCAGCAGCCCGTTGGCGCGCACGTAGGCGGCCTCGATCTCCTCGAATCGCTCGCCGAGGCCGAGCCCGAGCGACTGCTGACGGAGGTTGGAGAGCTGGCCGCCGGGGATCTGATGGCGGTACAGACGCCCGGTCGGGGCACGCATGCGCGTCTCGAACGGCGCGTAGCTCGAGCGGACCGCCTCCCAGTAGGGCTCGAGGTCGAGCAGCGCGTCGAGCGACAGTCCCGTTGCTCGGTCGGTGAAATCGGTTGCGCTGACGATCCCCGACAGCGTCGGCTGGCTCGTGCGTCCCGCCATCGGCGCGGCCGCGCCGTCGACTGCGTCCACGCCGGCGTCGATCGCGGCCAGGTAGGTCGCCAACTGGCCGCCGGGCGTGTCGTGGGTGTGCAGGTGCACGGGCAGATCGAACTCCTCCCGGAGGCGGGTGACGAGCGTCCGCGCCGCGGGCGCGCGGAGCAGTCCGGCCATGTCCTTGATCGCCAGCACGTGCGCCCCGGCTGTCACGAGCCCCTCTGCGATGCGCAGGTAGTAATCGAGCGTGTACACGCGCTCGGCCGGGTTCGAGAGATCGCCGGTGTAGCACAGCGCGCCCTCGGCGACCGCTCCGGCCTCGAGCGTCGCGTCGATCGCCGCCCGCATCGGCTCGACGTTGTTAAGCGCGTCGAAGATGCGGAACACATCGATGCCCGTGGCCCTCGCCTCGGCCACGAACGCGCGCACCGCGGATTCGGAGTACGGCTCGTATCCGAGCAGATTGCGTCCGCGTAGGAGCATCTGCAGACACAGGTTGGGTACGCGTTCGCGCAGCAGGGCTAGCCGCTCCCAGGGATCCTCGGCGAGGAATCGGAGCGCGACGTCGAACGTCGCTCCGCCCCACACCTCGAGCGAGAGCATCTGCGGCAGCAGGTACGCGAGATGGGTTGCGACGGCGGCCATGTCGAACGTTCGCATGCGCGTGGCGAGCAACGACTGGTGCGCGTCGCGCAGGGTCGTGTCGGTCACCTGCAGCGAGCTCTCCGCTCGCAGCCAGCGAGCGAAGCCGGCCGGCCCAAGCTCCTCGAGGCGCTGGCGCGATCCGGGCGGCGGGTCTCCCGCGGGAAGCGCCGGCAGCTTCGTCGCCGCGTCGGCCATCGTCGGCATCGGCCCGTGGGGGTTATTCACGGTCACCTCCGCGAGGCGGCGCAGGAGCCTCGACGCGCGGTCACCCCGGACGCCAACGGCCGTCAGCGCCGGACGCTCGTCCACGAACGTCGTGTACGTGCGCCCGGCGCAGAAGTCGGGATCGTCGAGCACCGCGCGCAGGAAGGCCTGGTTGGTGCTGACCCCACGGACACGGACCTCATCCACGGCCCGCCGCGCGCGCGCGATCGCGGTCCGCAGGTT
>PMOY01000028.1 GCA_003165655.1 Solirubrobacterales bacterium | reverse complement strand
AGGCACAGGCCGAGGTGGACGAAGTCCTGACACACCCCGGCGCCGATCTCGAGCAGGTGCCCAATCGTGCTGTCGACGTAGGTCGCGCCCTTGCGATACTCGAAGCGCTCGGGGATCAGCTCGGTGATGAGCAGCAGGGTCGCGAGCGGCGTCGGCGCGGCACGGGTCGCGGCCAGCAGCCCACCGAGCGCCTCGTGCTCGGCGCCGTCGGTCTGGAGCAGGAACTCGCCGCCCGCCTCGCGGTAGGCGGGCTCACGCAGCGCCTCCCACGGCTCCGCGGGCGGGCTCGATGGGGGCTGTGTGACCACGCGCGCACGCACATCGATCGTCAGGTGGTCGTGCGGACGCGAGACCTCGAACTCGACCACCTCGGTCCCGAAGTAGTCGGCGTGGCGATGCACGCGGACCTCGGGGTCGAGGCGCACGCTGAACTCGTCGGAGCGCTGGCGACTGTTGGTTGCGGGCTTGACCCGCAGCGCATTCAGGTTGTCCACGACGTCGCCGTCGTAGCGGTACTGGGTCAGGTAACGGATCGCGAAGTTCACGGGTGGCCCGGGCATCGGCTCGCGAGGACTATAGGTGCACCGCGGCGGCGGCTGCCATCGCGAAGTAGCGGTCTTCGATATCCCGATCGACAGACTCGAGCTCTTCCTGCACCCGTTCGAGGGTCTCGTCGAACGGCTCGGCCGCGCCCGGCGCCCGACGCCGGAGCTCGAGATCCGCGATCAGTCGTCCGACTCGGAGCACCGGCGGCGAGGAACGCGGTTGCGCATCGGCGTTCCTGAGCGCCATGTGCAGAGCCTCCACCGATGAGGCCACCGAGCCCGGATAGGCGCTGTCGTAGAGCAGGAAGCGTGCGACGGGCCCGACCGTGGGAGCCGCCCGGACCGCGCGCCGATAGGCCTGGAATCCGCCCACCGCGTGCAGCAACGCGAGCGCCTCGCCCTCGCTGCCCGACTGCCGCGGCGACGGCGGGACCGAGACGCGGAGCATCCTCAGCACCATGTCGGCCGCCTCGATCCGACCGCCGGCCTCGAGAAACGCGCGTGCCTCGTCGCGCAGCATCGTGCGGCCGGCGAGGCCCCAGAAGAGCGCGCACTTCTCCTTGACATCCTGATAGATCGAGTACGGCCCAGACACGAGCGCGGCGGAGAGGTCCCTGCCGGCGAGCCCGAGATGGAAGGTGTTCAGCGCCTCCCACATCTCGGTCGAGATCACGTCCCTGAGCCCGCGGCCGCGTTCGCGCGCGCGGGTTACGCACGAGACGATCGACGCCTGGCTGCCGGTATCGAGCGTAAGCAGGCCGGCGACCTCCGCCCGGCCGAGCAGGCGCGTCGCGATCGTCTCCGCGGCCAGCGTCTCGAGGTCTGTGGCGTCATCGTCGCCATCGGCCGCTCCGGGCGCCGGTGCCTTCTCTCCGATGATCGCCAGCAGCTCCGCCCAGCTGAGCGCAATTCCGCTCTCCTCGGCTGCGCCCGCGACATCGGCATGGAAGACGCCGTCGAGCATGCGGGCGGTTTGCTCGGCGCGGGCGAGGTCGCGACCGAGCCAGAACAGCTCCTGGGCGATGCGCGCGAGCATCAGCGCTGGCGCTGGCGCTGTTGCTGCTGCTGCGCCTGGCCGCGCCAGCCACCGTAACGGACGTCCGGGAGCCGCGGGGGCCGGTGCGAGGGCGGCGTCCCCGGGACGAGATCGACGGCGCCGCCGTCGTCCAGGACCCAGGTGTCCTTCGAGCCTCCACCCTGAGAGGAGTTCACGACCATCGACCCGGCCCGAAGCGCGACCCTGGTCAGCCCGCCGGGGACGATGCGGATCTCGTCACCGAACACGGCGAACGGCCGCAGATCGACGTGGCGTGGGGCGAGCGTGCCGTCGGCGGTCTCGGTCGGCACGGTCGAGAGGTGAACCAGCTCCTGCGCGATCCAGCGCTCGGGCTCGGCCTCGATCAGCCGCGCCTGCGCCTCGCATTCGAGCGAGCTGGCGTGAGGACCGATGAACACGCCCTTACCCCCCGACTCGGAGGTCGGCTTGACGACCAGCTCGTCGATCCGCTCGAGCACGTGCTTGCGCGTTGTCTCGTCGCCGAGCAGGTAGGTCGGGACGTTGTCGAGGATCGGCTCCTCGCTGAGATAGAAGCGGATCATCTCGGGCACGTAGTGATAGATGGCCTTATCGTCCGCGACCCCGGTCCCGATGGCGTTGGCGATCGCCACGGTGCCCGCGCGGTAGGCGCGCACAAGACCGGGGACACCGAGGAGCGAGTCCGCACGGAACTCGAGTGGGTCGATGAAGTCGTCGTCGAGGCGGCGGTAGATCGTGTGCACACGCTGCAGCCCGGCGGTCGTGCGCATGTAACAGGCAGCCTCGCGCACGACGAGGTCGGTCGCCTCGACGAGCTCGACGCCCATCTGACGCGCGAGGAAGGCGTGCTCGAAGTAGGCACTGTTGGCTGGGCCGGGGGTCCACACAACGACCGTGGGATCGGCGTCAGCAGCCGGCGCGACGGCGCGCAGAGCGTCGAGCAGGAGCCCGGGGTAGTGGTCGACCGGCCGCACCCGGTAACCGGCGAACAACTCAGGCATCAGCCTCGTCATCGCCACGCGGTTCTCGAGCACGTAGGAGATCCCCGACGGCGTGCGGACGTTGTCCTCGAGGACCCGCCAGCGGCCGTCGCCGCCGCGCACCAGGTCACACCCGGACACGTGGCAGTACACGCCGCCCGGTGGGCGCACGCCGTGGACGGGCCTGGCGAAGCTCGGGCGGCTGACGATCAGCGACCACGGCACGACGCCGGCGCGAACGATCTCGTGGCCGTGGTAAACGTCATCGACGAACGAGTTCAGCGCCCGGATCCGCTGGGCCAGCCCGCGCTTGATCGTCGTCCACTCCGGAGCGGGCAGAACGCGCGGGACCAGGTCGAGCGGGAACGGGCGGTCGCGACGCTCACCGTCGGTGCCGGCGACCTCGAAGGTGATTCCCTGCTGCATGAAGATGCGATCGCGGCGCCGCCCCGCCGCCGCGAGCGGCTCCGAGCCGAGGCGCTCCAGCGAGGCGATCAGAGGAGCGGCGTGCGGCCGGGCGCCGCCATTCTCGTCGAGGAGCTCGTCGCGGCATCCGGCCGGGACCTGATAATCGTCGAGCAGGTGAGGTTGTGTAGCTTCGATCATCAACCTCAAGGTCTAGCGCGTTGACAGCTTCGCCGCCACCGGCCCTGTGGCCAAGGCACAGGCGTACCCGATTGGCCGTGTGGACATGGGCTGAATGGGCAGGCACGGTTCACGGGCCGGTTTGCCTCTACCCTTGGCGGCGATGAGGCTCCTGGTCACGGGCTCGACCGGCATGCTCGGCCGCGACATAGCGAGCGCCGCTACGGCGGCGGGACACGAGCTGACCGCGCTCGGTCACGCCGAGCTCGATATCACCGACGCCGCGGCCGTCGCCGCCGCGGTGCGGGAAGCACGCCCCGATGCTGTCGTCAACTGCGCCGCGTGGACCGACGTCGACGGCGCCGAGGCGCAGGCCGAGCAGGCGTATGCAGTCAACGGTCCCGCCGCCGGAAACGTCGCGCGTGCCGCCAGGACGTCCGGCGCGTGGACCATCCACGTGTCGTCCGACTACGTGTTCGCGGGCTCCAAGCCCACGCCGTACGTCGAGTCCGATCCCACGGGCCCGCAATCGGAGTACGGGCGGGGCAAGCTCGCCGGCGAGCTGGCGGTCGCGGCGCTCGCACCGACGGCGCACACGATCGTGCGCTCGTCGTGGCTGTTCGGCGCCGGCGGTGGCTGCTTTCCGGCGACGATCCTCCGCGCCGGGTCAGAACGGGACAAGCTGACCGTCGTCGACGATCAGGTGGGCTGCCCGACGTTCACGGGGCACCTCGCGCCCGCCCTCGTCGCGCTAGCGCAGGATCCGATCCTCGGCATCCTCCACGTCGCAGCCGCAGGACAGTGCTCGTGGTATGACTTCGCGCGTGAGATCGTGGGGCGCGCCGGACTGAGCTGCGAGGTCGTGCCCGGTGCGACCGCCGACCTCGGCCGCCCAGCGCACCGCCCCGCGTACAGCGTGCTCGTGACCGAGCGCGTCGGCACGCCGCAGCTGCCGGAATGGCGTGAGGGCCTGCAGGCATTCCTGGCCGCGGGGTCCTCAGCATGAGGCTGCTCGTCTGCGGCGGAGCAGGCTTCATCGGCTCGACCTTCGCCCGCCTGCGGGTCCGCGAGCACGGTGACGAGGTCACGGTGCTCGACAAGCTGACCTACGCGGGCCGCCGCGAGAACCTGGAGGACATCATCGAGGAGATCCGCTTCGTCCACGGCGCGATCGAGGATGCGCAGGCCGTCGCCGACGCGGTGCGGGAGTGCGATGCGATCGTCAATTTCGCCGCCGAGACCCACGTCGATCGTTCGATCGCCGATCCCGAAGGGTTCATCGTCACGAACATGCAGGGCACGCACGTGCTGCTCGAAGCTGCGCGCGTGAAGGAGCTGCGCTACCTGCAGGTGTCGACGGACGAGGTCTACGGATCGATCGCGGAGGGAGCGTTCACGGAGCAGTCGCCGCTGCAGCCGTCCTCGCCCTACAGCGCGACGAAGACGGGCGCCGACCTGCTCGTGTCCAGCTACTTCCACACCTACGGCCTGCCAACGCTCATCTGCCGCGGGTCGAACAACTACGGGCCCAACCAGTATCCGGAGAAGCTGATTCCTCTGATGATCCTCAACGCGCTCGCCGGCGACCGGCTTCCCGTCTACGGCGACGGCCGCAACGTGCGCAACTGGCTCTATGTCGAGGACTTCGGTCGCGGCATCGGTCACGTGCTCGCACATGGGGTCCCCGGAGAGGCATACAACTGCGGTGGCCCCGACGAGTGCGAGAACCTCGAGGTCGTCAGGCGTGTGCTCGAGCTCACCGGCCGCGAGGACTCGCTGATCGAGTTCGTCACCGACCGCCCCGGCCACGACCGCCGGTACTCACTCGCCTCGGGCAAGCTGCGGGGCCTCGGGTGGGAGCCGCGGATGCGGTTCGAGCAGGGCCTCGAGCGTACCGTTGAGTGGTACCGGGACAACGCGTGGTGGTGGGAGCCGATCCGCTCGGGGGCGTATCGCAGTTATTACCAGCGCCAGTATGGGAGAGCGCTCAAGACGTGACGGGAGTCCTTGACCGGTCGGCGAGCGGGGATGTCCACGATCCTCAGAGTGCTCGCGCCGGGGGGCGCCGGCGGCGAGTGAGCCTCTCCGCGCTCGAAGCCGAGATCGTAGGTTGCCGCCGGTGTCCGCGGCTGGTGGCATGGCGCGAGGAGGTCGCCCAGGTCAAGCGCGCCGGCTACGCCCATGAGCCCTATTGGGGAAGGCCGGTTCCCGGGTTCGGAGACCCCGGCGCCGGCGTGCTTGTCCTCGGGCTCGCGCCGGCGGCTCACGGCGGTAACCGGACCGGTCGCGTGTTCACGGGCGACCGGTCGGGCGACTGGCTGTTCGCAGCGCTGTGGCGAGCCGGGCTGGCAAATCAGCCGCTCTCGCGCGGCCGGGATGACGGTTTGCGCCTCCAGGGCTGCTATGTGACCGCGGCGGTTCGCTGCGCCCCTCCGGGCAACCGGCCGCTCCCCGCCGAGCGCGACCGGTGCGCGCCGTACTTCGTGCGCGAGCTCGAGCTGCTGCGGTCCGTGCGCGTCGTGCTATGCCTCGGGGGCTTCGCGTGGGACGCGGCGCTCCGCGCACGGGCGGCTCTCGGTGCTCCCGCGCCGCGTCCGAAGCCTCGCTTCGGCCACGGCGCCGAGTTAGCGGCCGAGCGCTGGCCACTGCTCGGTTGCTACCACCCGAGCCAGCAGAACACGTTCACGGGGAGGCTCACCGAGCCGATGATCGACGAGGTGATGGCGCGAGCCCGCGAGCTCGCGGGGCTGTGAGGCCCCGAGCGCGAGCTAGGGCTCAAGCACCGAGCGTGGCGCGCAGCGGCGCCGCGAGCTCGGGCGGAGCGACGTCGCGCACGGCGACGTTGTCGCAGCCGACCCAGCGACCGGCCTCGCGCAGCGCGGTGGCCATCGCCTCGAGCGCGCGCGGGGCGACCGTGAGCTGCTTGGCCACGAGTGTGCGGCCCTCCCGGCCCGGGTCGACGCGCCCAACCAGTCGTCCACCCGCGAGCAAGGGCATCGCGTAATAGCCGTGCACGCGCCGGTGCGCCGGCACGTACGCCTCGAGTCGGTGCTCGAAGCCGAACATCCGCTCCGTGCGCCCCCGATCCCAGACGAGCGAGTCGAAGGGAGACAGCAGCGTCGTGCGGTGCCTTCCCCGTGTCGCGAGCGAGGCAAGCGCGGTCGGATGCGCCCAGGCCGGCGCGCGCCAGCCCGCGACCCGAACCTCGACGAGCGACGTGTCGGCAAGCGCAGCCCCCACTTCGGCCCGGGTGAGCCGGTGAAAATCAGCCAGGTCGCCGACCGTCGCAACCCCCAAAGCGCGGCCAGAGATCTCCGCCAGCGCCCTGACGCAGTCGACGTCCTGGGGCTCGGCCGCGGCGAGCACGTGCGCCGGCAGCGCGCGCTCCGGGAGGTCGTAAACGCGCCGCCACCCGCGCCGCGTCGTGCACACGACCTCGCCGAGGTCGAGCAGCCACTCGACAGCCACCTTGACCTCCGACCAATCCCACCAGGGCCCGCCGCGCTTTGCGCCGCCGAGCTCAGTCGAGGTCAGCGGACCCTCGCCTCGAAGACGCTCGAGCACCTTCTCGCCGACGCCCTCCGGAACCTGGTGCCAGCGCTGCCCACGAGCGCGAAACCGGCGCCGCCGGAAAGCGAACAGCGGCCACTGCTCGGCGGGCAGCACGCACGCAGCGTGCGCCCAGTACTCGAACGCCCTTCCGCCCGACCAGTACGCACGCTCAACGGCGTCGCGCCCGACGGGCCCGAGGCGTGCATACGCGACCAGCTCGTGAGAACGCGCGAGCACCGAGATCGTGTCCAGCTGAATGGCGCCGAGCCGGTCCAGTACCGCCGCGACGCCGCCGCGCCGATCAGCCGCGCCGAGCACACCCTGCGCGCGCAGCGCCGCGCGACGGGCCTCGGCAGAGGAGAGCTCGGGAAGGGACACCACGCCGATCCTGCCAGCCCACGCGGTCGGCCGCTACGCTGGTCCGGCAGTGCCAATGTCTGCCTTCTCTGCGCGCGTGCGCGACTGGTTCGCAGCCGCGTTCGCCGAGCCGACGCCGGCCCAGGCTCAGGCGTGGCCGGCGATCGCGACCGGTGAGCACGTCCTTATCTCGGCTCCTACGGGCTCGGGCAAGACGCTCGCCGCGTTCCTGTGGGCGATCGACCGACTCGCGTCGGAGCAGGCGCCGCAGGGGCGCCGCACACGGCTCGTCTACGTGTCTCCGCTCAAGGCGCTCTCCTACGACATCGAACGCAACCTCCGAGCTCCCTTGCGCGGGATCGGCGCGGACTTGAAGGTCGCGATTCGGACCGGCGACACGCCGCAGCGCGAGCGCCAGGCGATGCTGCGCCGTCCGCCCGACATCTTGATCACGACGCCCGAATCGCTGTATCTGATGCTCACGAGCCGCGCCCAGGAGATGCTGGCAGGCGCGGAATGGTGCATCGTCGACGAGATTCACGCGGTCGCGTCGACCAAGCGCGGTGCGCACCTGGCCCTGACGCTGGAGCGACTTGCCCGGACGGCCGGCCGCGACGTCCAGCGGATCGGCCTGAGCGCGACCCAGAGCCCGCTCGAGGAGGTCGCGCGCTACCTGGTCGGGCCCCGGCGCACGTGCAGGATCGTCGATACCGGCGTACGCAAGCAGCTCGACCTCCGGATCCACGTCCCGGTCGAATCGATGGTCGAGCCCGACGCTGCTCCGGCGCCCGAGCTCGACCCGCTGCTCGGCGGCACCGAGTCCACCCGCCGCTCGATCTGGCCCGCCATCTACCCGGAGCTGCTCGAGCTGGTGCGCGCCCATCACTCGACGATCCTGTTCGTCAACGCCCGGCGCGGGGCGGAGCGGCTGGCGCTGCGCCTGAACGAGCTCGCCGGCGAGGAGATCGCCCGCGCCCACCATGGCTCGCTCGCGCGCGAGGAGCGCCTCGTCATCGAGGAGATGCTCAAGGCCGGCGAGCTGCCCTGCCTGGTCGCCACCTCGTCGCTCGAGCTCGGCATCGACATGGGCGCNNGCCAGGCGCATGCGCGAGGGCGCGATCGAGTCGACCGTGGTGCCTCGCAACCCGCTCGACGTGCTCGCTCAGCAGGTGGTCGCGATCGCCGCCGCGTCCGAGGACCCGGTCGCCGTCGACGATCTCTACGAGCTCGTGACGGCCACCCACACGTTCTCCGATCTCCCGCGGACCCAGCTCGAGAACGTGCTCGACATGCTCGACGGGCGCTACCCGTCGAGCGAGTTCGCCGAGCTTCGCCCCCGGATCGTCTGGGACCGGGTGGGGGGGACCCTGCGCGCCCGCCCGGGCGCCGGCCAGCTCGCGGTCACCAACGCCGGCACGATTCCCGACCGCGGCCTGTTCGCGGTCACGCTTCCCGACGGGCGCCGCGTCGGCGAGCTCGACGAGGAGATGGTCTACGAGGCCCGCCTGGGTCAGACCTTCTTGCTCGGCGCGACCACCTGGCGGATCGAGGAGATCGGTCGCGACCGCGTGATCGTCACGCCGGCTCCCGGCCTCCCCGGCGCCGTGCCGTTCTGGAAGGGCGACGGGATCGGGCGCCCCCGTGAGCTCGGCGAGGCGATCGGCGCGTTCTCGCGCTGGGCGGTCGAGCAGCCACCGGAGACGCTCGAGGCAGAGTACGACCTCGACCGCCGCGCGGCGCGGAACCTGAGCGAGTTCCTGCGCGAGCAGCAGGCGGCTACCCGCGTTGTGCCCTCCGATCGCGCGATCGTGGTCGAGCGCTTCCGCGACGAGATCGGCGACTGGCGACTGTGCGTGCTCTCACCCTTCGGTGGTCGCGTCCACGCCGCCTGGGGACTGGCCCTGGGCGCGAAGATCCGCGATGAGCTCGAGCTCGAGGCGGACGCGATCTGGTCCGACGACGGGATCATCATCCACCTCCCCGACGCCGACGAGCCACCGGGCGCCGAGCTTGTCCTCATCGAGCCCGACGAGGTCGAGGACCGAGTGGTGGCGGAGCTGTCGTCCTCGGCTCTGTTCGGCGCGCGCTTCCGGGAGAACGCGGCCCGCGCGCTGCTCATCCCGCGGGCTCGACCGGGCAAGCGGACGCCGCTGTGGCAGCAACGGCTCAAGGCGCAGTCGCTGCTGGAAGTCGCGCGCAAGCACGGGGAGTTCCCGATCGTGCTCGAGACCTATCGCGAGTGCCTGCGCGACGTGCTCGACCTCCCGGGGTTGATCGAGCTGCTCGTCAAGCTCCACCGGCGCGAGCTGTCGATGGTCGAGATCGAGACGCCGACCGCGTCGCCGTTCGCCTCCTCGCTCCTGTTCGACTACGTCGCCACATACATGTACGAGGGCGACACGCCGAACGCCGAGCGGCGGGCGGCGGCGCTCTCACTCGACAGGGACCTGCTGCGCGAGCTCCTGGGCCAGGAGGAGCTCCGCGACCTGATCGATCCCGGGGCGCTGGGGCAGGTGGAGGACGATCTCCAGCATCTGTCCGATCGGACCCAGGCCGCGAACCGGGACGGCCTGCACGACGTCCTGCGCCGCGTCGGCGATCTGAGTACCGTCGAGGTCGCCTCGCGCGTGCTCGCGGGAATCGACGCCGAGCCGATGCTCGAAGACTTGTTATCGGAGCGCCGCGCGCTCAGGGTCCGGGTGCTCGGGGAGCAGCGTTGGATCGACGCGGCCGATGCCGGGCTCTACCGCGACGCGCTCGGTGTGGCTCCGCCGGGTGGACTGCCGGCGGCATTCCTGGAGGATGTGCCCGACGCGCTGCGCCGGTTGCTCGCGCGCTACGCGGCCACGCACGGCCCGTTCACCACCGCCGAGCTGCGCGCGCGCTACGGCGTCGACTGCTCTGCTGTGCTGCGTGAGCTCGAGCGCGCCGGCGGGCTCGTTCGCGGTGAGCTCCGTCCCGGCGGCTCGGAGCGCGAATGGTGCGATACCGAGGTGCTGCGGCGGATCCGGCGTGCCTCGCTCGCGGTTCTGCGCAGCGAGATCGAGCCGGCGGACCAGCGCGAGCTCGCGCGCTTCCTTCCCGCCTGGCAGGGCGTCGACCGCCATCCCGCGAGCGGAGCCGGGATCGACCGATTGCGCGAGACCCTGGTGTCGCTGCAGGGGCTCGCCCTGCCGGCCGCGACGTGGGAGCAGGACGTGCTCCCGCGACGGCTCGGCGCCTACTCTCCGACCTGGATCGATCAGCTGTGCGCGAGTGGCGAGCTGGTATGGATCGGAGCGGGCGCGCTCGGGCGCGGCTCGGGGCGAGTCGGGCTCTACTTCCGCGACGACGTGGCGCTGATCGAGCCATCGGGGAGGACATCGCCGGCGCCCGCATCGGCCGCGCACGATGCAGTTCGCGACCGCCTCGCTGCCGGCGCGTGCTTCTTCACCGACCTGCTCGCCGACGTCGAGCTGGCGCCTGAGGTGATGCAGGAGGCATTGTGGGATCTGGCGTGGGCCGGCGAGGCGACCAACGATGCCTTCGCGCCGCTGCGCGCGCCGCGGCTGACGCTCGCACGTGCTCAGGCGCAGCAGCGCGCGCGCGGCGGACGCACCGGCCGGTTCGCGGCCCGGCAGCGTGGCGGCGGCGCCGCGCAGGTGCAGGGTCGCTGGTCGCTGACGGCGCCGCT